>NZ_JAAGPB010000860.1:0-2385 GCF_017104585.1 Burkholderia sp. Ac-20392 | reverse complement strand
AGGCCGGGGCGGCCTGGCGGCACGGCGTGCGAGCCGCCATGCGATGCGGGATGTGTTGCGGGAACCTGATGGCGATCGCGCTGGCCGCCGGCATGATGGATCTGCGCGTGATGGCGGCCGTGACGGTTGCAATCGCCGCCGAGCGCCTTGCGCCGTCCGGTGGGCGGGTTGCTGCGCGAATCGCCGGCTGCGTGGCGGTCGGCGCAGGCATCGCGATGATCGTGCGCGCGGCCGGGCTGCTATAACAAAGGGAGGGCGGGCCGATTCGACACGTTGCCGGGCCTTGCTTCACCGTGGCCAATACCGTCGCGTGACCTGTTCGCAACAGACGGATCGACCGCTTGGCCGCCGGCTGCGCGAATGGTTCGATGCGGCGGTGAAACGAAAGGCGATCGAAAACGAACCGAACGGCGATCCGAACGATTCGGCCCCCGAACGGCCGAAACCGGCTAAGCCGTTGTTCGTGTTGTGAAATTTCGCGGCGCTTCGCGTATAATTCGCTTTTGCGCCCATAGGATTTGCCATGCGTCTGATCCAAAAAGCACTCACTTTCGATGACGTGCTCCTCGTTCCCGCCTTTTCCGACGTTCTCCCGCGCGACACCAGCCTCAAGACCAAGCTGACCCGCAACATCTCCCTGAACATGCCGCTCGTGTCCGCCGCGATGGACACGGTCACCGAAGGTCGCCTTGCGATCGCGATGGCGCAGCAGGGTGGCGTCGGTATCGTCCACAAGAACCTCACGCCGGCCGAGCAGGCCCGCGAGGTCGCGAAGGTCAAGCGTTTCGAATCGGGCGTCGTCCGCGATCCGATCACGGTGCCGCCGCAAATGAAGGTGCGCGACGTGATCGCGCTGTCGCGCCAGCATGGCATCTCGGGCTTCCCGGTCGTCGAAGGCCCGCAGCTCGTCGGCATCGTCACGAACCGCGACCTGCGTTTCGAAACCCGTCTCGATGAGCCGGTCAAGTCGATCATGACGCCGCGCGAGCGCCTCGTCACGGTCAAGGAAGGCACGCCGCTCGCCGAAGCGAAGGCGCTGATGCACAGCCACCGCCTCGAGCGCGTGCTGGTCGTCAACGACGCGTTCGAACTGCGCGGCCTGATGACCGTCAAGGACATCACGAAGCAGACCGAGCACCCGGACGCGTGCAAGGACGAACACGGCAAGCTGCGCGCAGGCGCGGCGGTCGGCGTCGGTCCCGACAACGAAGAGCGCGTCGAGCTGCTGGTGCAGGCCGGCGTCGACGTGATCGTCGTCGATACCGCGCACGGCCACAGCAAGGGCGTGCTCGAGCGCGTTCGCTGGGTCAAGCAGAACTTCCCGCACGTCGAAGTGATCGGCGGCAACATTGCGACGGCCGCCGCCGCGAAGGCGCTCGTCGAATACGGCGCAGATGCAGTCAAGGTCGGTATCGGCCCGGGCTCGATCTGCACGACGCGGATCGTCGCCGGTGTCGGCGTGCCGCAGATCAGCGCGATCGCCAACGTCGCGGAAGCGCTGAAGGGCACGGGCGTGCCGTGCATCGCCGACGGCGGCGTGCGCTTCTCGGGCGACGTGTCGAAGGCCCTCGCGGCCGGCGCGAACGCGGTGATGATGGGCAGCATGTTCGCAGGCACCGAAGAGGCGCCGGGCGACGTGTTCCTGTACCAGGGCCGTCAGTACAAGTCGTATCGCGGCATGGGTTCCGTCGGTGCGATGAAGGACGGCGCGGCAGACCGCTACTTCCAGGACAACTCGGCGAACATCGACAAGCTCGTGCCGGAAGGCATCGAAGGCCGTGTCGCGTACAAGGGCTCGGTCAACGCGATCCTGTTCCAGCTGGTCGGTGGCGTGCGCGCGAGCATGGGCTACTGCGGCTGCAAGACGATCGACGAGCTGCACGACAAGGCCGAATTCGTCCAGATCACCGCGGCGGGCATGCGCGAGTCGCACGTGCACGACGTGCAGATCACGAAGGAAGCGCCGAACTACCACGTGGACTGATCGCCGATGAAACCGCTGCTGCGAGCCGTGCTGATCCTCGATGCCGTGCTGCTGCTGGCGTTCGGCGTGCTGTTCGTGCTGACGCCCTGGCAGTCGCTGTTCAACGCGCTGCAACTGCAGAACATCCAGCCGGCGATGCTCGGCCAGGCGTTCGGCATCGCGTTGCTCGGGCTTGCGTGGCTCGCGTTTCATGCGGCGTTCAACGGTGACCTCACGGCGCCGGTGGCGCGCTCGGTCGGCCACGTGTACTGGCTGACCGGCGTGCTGACGATCGTCTGGTCGCTCGGTGCCGGCAGTGGTCCCGCGCTTGCGGCCGCCGGCAGGGTGCTGTCGGTCGTGGCCGGCGTCGCGCTGATCCTGCTGGGCCTCGGCGGCGTGCGGCTCGCGTCGGCGGTACGCCG
>NZ_JAAGPB010000859.1:0-2214 GCF_017104585.1 Burkholderia sp. Ac-20392 | reverse complement strand
ATTGCGCGCCAGCGGCGCACCCGAGCTGAAGCGCTTTCTCGCGCGGACGAACCTGCTGCTCGGCGAGCACGCGCAGGGCCGACGCAGTGCGCCGCCCGAACTCGTGCGCGAGACGGTGGCGCTGCTGTGGCGCGATTTCGCGCTGTTCGGCGCCGCGGCCGAGGATGTCGCGCTCGTCGACGTGTTGCACGACTACGGGCTGACGGTCGACTGGCACGTCGCCGGCACGCCTGCGTCCGAAGCGCTGTGGGAGGCCGATGCCGCCCGGGCCGAGCACGACGCGGTCGCGGCCGCGCCGACTCGCGCGCTCGGCGTCGTGACGGTCAATGCGCATGCCTATGAGGATTTCCTGCAGACGGCCGATGCGTCGATGGTCGACCTTGCTGCCGATCCGGCGAGAGCCGACGCGGGGGCCGCATGGCATGCGTCCGGCGCCGCCTACCGGGTCGGTACGGCCGCGTGCGCGCTCGGACTCGGCCACGCGGCACTCCTGGCCGACACGCTCGGCCTCGCGTGGCGGCGTGCTGCGCACGGCGTGCCGCTCGCCGACGGCGGCCTCGATGCGCACGGGCACGCGTCCGACATGCTGCGCGCGGCGCTGCTGAAGATCGCGGCCGGCGTGGCGCCGCCGGACCTCACCGCGGCGTCCGGCGCGCTCGGCGCGGCGCTCGGCCGGGCCTGACGAACAAGGGGACGAGCACGCGCCGGCGGCCCTTGCCGCGCGGGCCCGCAACACGCTGCCGACAGCGCCCGCGCGCGTGTTAGAGTGCCGTGTGATCCGTGCGCGCCGTTGCCAGCGCGGTGCGGCGTTGCTTGTTGATCGCGGCCCGGTCAGGCCGCGGCGTCTTTGCTAAAATTCAAACCATGTCAAAGCCTTCCGATCGCATCAATCTCACCAACCAGTTCCTGATCGCCATGCCGAACATGGCCGATCCGACGTTCTCGGGAACGGTGGTCTATCTTTGCGATCACAGCGAGCGCGGTGCGCTCGGCCTCGTCATCAATCGTCCTACCGACATCGACCTCGAATCGCTGTTCAACCGCATCGACCTGAAGCTCGACATCGAGCCGCTGCTGCACATCCCGGTGTACTTCGGCGGCCCGGTCCAGACCGAGCGCGGTTTCGTGCTGCACGAGCCGGTGGAGGGCGCGAGCTACAACTCGTCGATGTCCGTCGAGGGCGGGCTGGAGATGACCACGTCGAAGGACGTGCTCGAGGCGGTCGCGACGGGCACCGGCCCGAAGCGCTTCCTGCTGACGCTCGGCCATGCGGGCTGGGGGGCAGGGCAGCTCGAGGAAGAAATTTCCCGCAACGGCTGGCTGACCGTGGCCGCCGATCCGCGCATCGTGTTCGACACGCCGGCCGAAGAGCGCTTCGAAGCCGCACTCGGCCTGCTCGGCGTCAGCTCGTCGATGCTGTCCGGCGAAGCAGGGCACGCATGAGTGGCGCGAGCGCGCGCGATGCGACGCTCCTCGCGTTCGACTACGGCGAAAAACGTATCGGCGTCGCGATCGGCAATGCGCTGACTCGCTCGGCCCGTGCGCTCGTCGTGATCCAGAACCTGAACCGCGAACACCGCTTCAAGGCGGTCGGCGACCTGCTGGCCGAATGGCGGCCGGACGCGCTCGTCGTCGGCCTGCCGATGCATCCGGACGGCACGCCGCACGACATGACGCAGCAGGCGAAGCGCTTCGGCAACCAGCTGAACGGCCGCTTCGGGCTGCCCGTCACGTGGGTCGACGAGCGCTATTCGTCGGTCGAGGCCGAGGCCGGGCTGCGCGAGCGCAACGTGCGCGGCCGCGCCCGGGCCGAGATGCTCGATGCCGAGGCCGCGCGCGTCATCCTTCAACAGTATCTCGATCAATTGTCCGACCATGAGCACCATTGACGCCGAGGCGCTTTACCGCGTCCTGCTCGACCAGATCCGTGCCGCGTACGGCACGGCTTTCGCCGAACCGGGCGGCCCGCGGCTCGCCGGCATCCACAGCGGCGGCGCCTGGCTTGCCGAGCGCCTCGCGCGCGATCTCGGCGCACCGGCGTTCGGCGTCGTGAACGTCGCGCTGCACCGCGACGATTACGCGAAGAAGGGGCTGCACAGCCAGGCCAGCCCGACGTCGCTGCCGTTCGAGATCGACGGCGCACGCATCGTGCTCGTCGACGACGTGCTGTATACCGGGCGCACCGTGCGCGCGGCGCTCAACGAGCTGTTCGAA
>NZ_JAAGPB010000858.1:0-2114 GCF_017104585.1 Burkholderia sp. Ac-20392 | reverse complement strand
CGCCGAGCGGCGCGAGCAGCAGGATGCCGAGCGCATAGCCGAGCTGCGTGAGCGTCGGCACGAAGCCGATCGCACGTGCCGACGCGCCGAGATCGGGCCCGAGCGCGCCCAGCATCGGCTGTGAGTAGTAGAGCGGCGCGACCCCGAGACCGGCAGCGGCCGCGAGCAGCAGCACGAGCCGGCGATCGGGCATCGAATGGGCGGCCGGATGGGCCGGGGCGTGGGCTGCGCGGGGCGCGGCATCGAGACGGGACGGGGTGGACATCGCGTACTTCCTGGATGGGGTGAAGGAATGGACGCGAGTGTGGCGGCACGCGACCGGCCACGGTAGTGCCGCCCTGCGCAGATTTGTTATACGCTCCACGCATGACTGAAAAATCTCGACTCTCTCCCGCTGCTGGCGGGTCTCCGCGCATTCAGGCCGTGCCTGTGGACGGCGCCGGCTATCGTTTCGAGCTGATGGAAACCTTCGTACGCATAGTCGAGGCCGGCAGCCTGTCGGCCGCGGCCGCGCAACTGCATACGACGCAGCCGACGATCAGCCGGCGGCTGCAGGCGCTCGAACGTTCGCTCGGCATGCGCCTGCTGCAGCGGACGACGCATACGATGCGGCTGACCGTCGACGGCGAGCGCTGCTTCAAGCGCGCGAAGGAGTTGCTGGCGAACTGGGCGGCGTTCGAGGCCGATCTGCGCGGCGCACAGGAGGAGCCTGACGGGCTGCTGCGGGTCGCGGTGCCGCACGCGTTCGGCCAGGAGCGTTTCGTCGAGCCGCTCGCGCGGTTCCTGCGCGACTATCCGCGCGTGTCGGTGGAGTGGCTGCTGCAGGACGAGGTGCGGGATTTCGTCGGCAGCGGCATCGATTGCGCGATCCAGGTGGGCGAGCCGACCGATCCGGCCGTGGTCGCGATCCGGCTCTCGAAGGTGCCGCGCTTCGTGGTTGCCGCGCCGTCCGTGCTGAACGGCGCCGAGGTGCCGGCCGATCCCGACGCGCTGGCCGCGTTGCCGTGGCTCGCGCTGCGCACGTACTACCGCACCGAGCTGGCGCTCACGCATTCGGTCACGGGCGAGACGCGGCGCATCGCGATCCGCCCGCGCATCACGACCGCGAACCTGTACGCGTTGCGCAGTGCGGCGCTGCTGGGGGTGGGGGCGTGCGTCGGCTCGTCATGGATGCTGGCCGACCACCTCGCGCGCGGCGAGCTCGTTCATCTTGCGCCCGAGTGGCAAGCCGCGCCGCTGCCCGTCTACCTGACCTATCCGCATGCGCAGTTCTATCCGTCGCGGCTCGTGCGGTTCGCCGCGATGATGCGCGAGGCCGTGCCGGGGCTGGTCGAAGGGCGCGACGCCTGACGCGGAATACGGGATGTGCCGCGAGCGGAGGGTAGCGGCTTCAGCCGCGCCGGATCCCTTCGGGCAGCGCGCTGATGCGGCGCACCTCGGGCGAATCGAGCCACGCGCGCGACGTCGCGCAGTCGGCGAACATGTCGGTCGCATCCTCGCCCCAGAACAGGTCGCCGTCGAGTTCGAAGGTCGGCACGCCGAATACGCTGCGGGCGATCGCATCGTCGGTGTTCGCACGCAATGCGTCCTTCACCGGCTGCGCGTCGACGGCCGTCACGCCTTCCGGAAAGCCGACCGCTTCGCACAGCGCGGCGAAGCCTTCCGGCGTCGACACGTCCTGGCCGTCGCGCCAGATGTGCCGGAAGATCCGCCGGATCGCGTCGGGCGAATTGCCCATCGCGATCGCGAGGCGTAGCGGCTTGATCGGATTGAACGGGTGCGCGGGCGGCATCCGGAACGCAATCCCGAGCTTGTCCGCGCGATATTGCGCGTGGCGATAGGTGAAGACGCGCTTCGCCGCGATCTCGGCTGGTGCTTTCTGGCCCCAGTGTGCGAGCAGTGCGCCGAGCACGATGGGCCGCGGCTCGAATGCGGCGGCGGCCGGCAACCGGTCGAATTGTTCTTGCTGCAGATAGGCGAACGGCGAAACGAAATCGAAATACCAGGTGGCGGTGCGCGCGGCGTTCATGGTGGCTGCCCTCAAGCGTGTCCGGTTGGCGGTGGCACGCACGGCACGCCCGCGGGCGGCGCGCGATGCGTGCATCGGCGGCCAA
>NZ_JAAGPB010000857.1:0-232 GCF_017104585.1 Burkholderia sp. Ac-20392 | reverse complement strand
AAAAAAAAAACCCCCCCCCCCCCCCCCCCCCCTCTCCCCCCCCCCCGTCTACATTTGCTCTCCTTCAGCCTCCCTCTCTCCCCCTCCCCTCATCCCCCGTCCCGTACCGCACTCTCACTCATTCAAGCCCTCCCTCTCTACCCCGCGTTCCCCAGCTCTCCTCTCTACCTATACTATGCTTCCTCTCTATCTTCTTTCCCTCCCTCCTCATCGCTCACACTCATGCTCTGTT
>NZ_JAAGPB010000856.1:0-2144 GCF_017104585.1 Burkholderia sp. Ac-20392 | reverse complement strand
ACCACACGTTGGTGGTCGCCCATTTCGATTCGGGCGAAACGCTGCTGGGCGACGCGATGCTGGATTTCTTCAGCGCCTGCGCATGACCGCCCGCCGATCGGCTCATCCAACCGGAGACTCCCGCATGTCCACCTTCGCCACGCCGCGCGTGTTCGCGCCCGTCCTCACGCCGTTTCGCGCCGACGGGTCGATCGACGCGCCGCGCTTCGTCGCGTTCTGCCGCTGGCTCGTCGGGCAGGGCGCGGGCCTCGCGCCGTTCGGCACCAATAGCGAGGCGAACTCGCTGAGCGTCGCCGAGCGCTGCATGCTGCTCGACCGGATCGCGGCCGCCGACATCGATCCCGCGCAGGTATTGCCCGGCACCGGCGCGTGCGCGCTGCCGGATGCGATCGCGCTGACGCGCTACGCGGTGGAGGCCGGCTGCGCGGGCGTGCTGATGCTGCCGCCGTTCTTCTACCAGGGTGTCAGCGACGACGGCTTGTTCGCGTATTACGCGGGCGTGATCGACGCGGTCGGCTCGGACCGGCTGCGCGTGCTGCTGTATCACATCCCGCAACTGACGGGCGTGCCGATCACGCACACGCTGATCGAGCGGCTGGTTGCTGCGTATCCGCGCACGGTGGTCGGCATCAAGGACAGTTCGGGCGACTGGGCGAACACGGTGACGATGCTCGAACGCTTTCCGGGCTTCGCGGTGTTCCCCGCATCGGAGGCGCTGCTCGGGCGTGCGCTGCCGCTGGGCGCGGCCGGCTGCATCTCGGCGACCGCGAACCTGCAGCCGCACGCGATCGCGCAACTGCTCGCGGCGCCGACGGCCGTCGAACGCGCGACGTGGGAAGGGCGTGTATCGACCGTGCGCACCGCGCTGCAATCGCCGTCGATGATTGCAGCGTTGAAGGCCGTGGTCGCGCATTTCACGGGGCACGGCGACTGGGCGCGCGTGCGCGCGCCGCTGACACCTCATGCACCGGCCGACGTGCGCGCACTGCTCGCGCAGCTCGACGCACTCGGCTTCACGATGCCGTCGATCGACGAGGCACGTGCATGACGCGGCTCAACGCAATGCGCGGCCGCGCCGGGGTGCCGTCAGATCGATTCGCGCTCGTTGCGCTGGCGCTTGAGCCGGCCGAGCACGACGATCGACAGGCGCGCGGTGTGGTCGCGCATCGCGTTGTACGCGCGCTCGGGTTCGGCGGCGAGGATCGCATCGACGATCTCGCGGTGCTCGTCGGTGGCCGCCTCGAAACGCTTCGGCGACGCGGGCTGCGCCGCGCGGAAGCCCGCCAGGCGCTGCCGCTGCACCGCGATGATCGACGCGAGCGACTTGCTTTGCGCGCCCTTGCAGATCAGTTCGTGGAATTCGCGATTGAGCTGGAAGTACTCGGCCTCGTCGCCGCGCGCGATCGCCTCGTTCATCTCGACCTGCAGCTCCTCGAGCTGCTTCTTCTCGACGACGCTCATTCGCTGCGCGCTGAGCCGGCAGCACAGCGCCTCGAGCTCGCACATCGCTTCGAGCATGTCGGCGAGTTCGTCGAGGCTGAATTGCGCGACCACCACGCCCTTGCGCGGCGTCAGCTCGACCATCCCTCGCGCGGCCAGCTCGCGCAGCGCTTCGCGGATCGGCGTGCGCGACGCGTTGAACCGCTCGGCAAGCGCGATTTCCTCGAGCTTCTGGCCCGGTTCGAGCGTGCCGTCGATGATCTCGTCGAACAGCAGGCGATAGATCTTGGAAGAGAGCGTGGTCATCGTGTCGTGTGTGGTGTGGACAGCGCCGGCGGCCGCACCTGCCGGCCGGGAACCGCGCGAAAAGGCGTGGCCGCAGGGCCGGCCCATTATGCGCCAGCCGCCGGGGCCGCTCAATTTGCGGGGCGCGGCGCCGGACCGGACCCGCCGCGCAGTGTACGCGGAATTCGTTTCCGACCCGATAGGAGTATACGAGAAATATCAAATGAATACACGAGTGATTTATTGTATACGCGTCACTCGTCCCCGCCTGACGACGACAAAAGAGGACAACCGTGATCTGGTTCGGTATCGCAACGTATGAACTGAATGGCCGCGTCGCGGCAGGGCTCGCGATGGAGGGCGCGCTGTACGACGCGCAGGCCGTGCTGCAACGGGCAACCGGCGACGATGCGCCGCTA
>NZ_JAAGPB010000855.1:0-2227 GCF_017104585.1 Burkholderia sp. Ac-20392 | reverse complement strand
CGCGCGCTTCGCGGGCGACGCCGTGCGTGCCCGCTTCGGCGCACCGCAGCTCGTGTTCGCGAGCGCGTCGCTCGCCTGCGCGGGGATGATCGGAGCGCTGCTGCTGCCGTATTCGGTCACGGTGCTGACCGGCTTCACACTGATGGGCCTCGGCCTCGCGAACATGATGCCGGTGCTGTTCGCGGCCGCCGCGCGCGTGAAAGGCATCCATGCGGCCGAAGGGCTCGCGCACGTGGCCGGGCTCGCGTATTTCGGCATGCTGTTCGGTCCGGTCGTGATCGGCGCCGTCGCGCAGGCCTCGAACCTGACGATCGGCCTGTCCGTCGTCGCGCTGTGCGCGGCGCTCGTCGCGGCCGTTGCGCCCAAGGTGCTCACGCGGCTGAAGATCTGACGGGGCGCGGCAGGCGCCGGCCCAAAAGAAAACGCGCATGCGTTGCCGCATGCGCGTTTTCACCCCTTCTGTTGACCGCTTGTTTCGTTACATCTTCACTTCGTCGAGCAGCGACTTCTTGCCGTTCTTGTAGTTGTACAGCGAGATCACGCCGTGCTGCAGGTCGCCCTTCGAGTCGAAGGTCGTCGTGCCGATCACGCCCGAGTAGTTCGTCGTCGGCATCGCGGCGAGGATCTTCGCCGGATCCGTCGAGTTCGCGCGCTTCATCGCATCGACGATGATGTACACGGCGTCATACGTGAACGGTGCGTAGATCTGGATCGGCTGGCCGAAGCGCTTCTCGTACTTCGCCTTGAACGCTGCGCCGCCCGACATCTTCTCGAGCGAAGCACCGGCTTCCGAGCACACTACGTTGTCGGTCGCGTCGCCGGCCAGGTCGGCCAGCTTTTCCGTGCACACGCCGTCGCCCGCGAAGATCTTCGCGCGCAGGCCGAGCTGCTTCGCCTGTTTCGCGAACGGGCCGCCGGTGGCGTCCATGCCGCCGTACATGATCGCGTCCGGATTCTCGCCCTTGATCTTGGTCAGAATCGCGCGGAAGTCGACCGCCTTGTCGTTCGTCGCGTCATGCGACATGACCTTCAGGCCGAGCGCCTTGGCCTTCTTCTCGAACTCGTTCGCGAGACCCTGGCCGTACGCGGTCGAATCGTCGACCACGGCCACGCTCTTGATGCCCTTCGAGTGCGCGTAGTTCGCGAGTGCCGGGCCCTGCTGCGCATCGGTCGCCACCACGCGGTACGTGGTCTTGAAGCCCTGCTGCGTGTAGGCCGGGTTGGTCGCCGACGGCGAGATCTGCACGATGCCCGCATCGCTGTAGATCTTCGAGGCCGGGATCGACGTGCCCGAGTTCAGGTGGCCGACCACCGCGACGACCTTGTCGTCGACGAGCTTCTGCGCAACCTGCGTGGCCTGCCGCGGGTCGGCCGCATCATCCTGCGGGTCGAGTTGCAGCGTGATTTTCTGGCCGCCGATCGTGAGACCCTTGGCGTTGATCTCCTCGACTGCGAGACGTGCACCGTTTTCGTTGTCCTTGCCCAGGTGTGCAATGCCGCCCGTCAAGGGCGCGACGTGGCCGATCTTGACGACTTGATCGGCCGCTGCGTTGCTTGCAGCTGCAGCGCACAGCATCGCGGCCGCGGTGATCGGCAACAGCTTTTGCATCTTGATATTCATATAAGTCTCCAGTTTCGGTCCCAATAAACGCCATCGCCCGGTGCCCCGCTGCCATCCCTGTGTTGCAATCACTGGACGATTCGCCGGTTGCATCGTTCATGCACTTGGCCTCAAGCACGTGAAAACCGCCGCTTTTAGCAGCCGCCCGTCCGTACTTGCGCGCAAGTGTAGGTGATCAAATTAATTTGTGGGACTTTTTTGGGGTAGTGGTAACACTACCGATATGCGCACTTTGGAATGACTACTCGAATATCGCTGCAAGCCCCGCCGGATAAGGGTTTCCGCTAATTCCCGGCGACTTGATGAAAGGTCGTTTTAAAACAATCCGGGGGCATTTCGATTCGGTATTTTGTGCCCGTGATCATTGAATGAAACGCGCGTGACAACGCGCGTTTCGTCGTCCGATATGAACGATTCAGGCCGCTGTCGCACGCCATTCGGCATCGAGCGCGGCAACGAGCTGCGATGTCGTCAGCGCATCGCCGCGCCGTCGCGCGAGCGGTGCGCCCTGCCCGGCCCACAGCGACAGGTAGTCGCCGTCATTGGCGCGCGCGGCCGCCTGGCGCAGCGGCTGCGTCAGCGCGTTCTGCACCGGATACGGCGCGG
>NZ_JAAGPB010000008.1:0-237 GCF_017104585.1 Burkholderia sp. Ac-20392 | reverse complement strand
ACAGACGCTACTGATGACAAACCGGGGAGTGGAAGAACATGAAGGACAGGAACAAAACAGAGGAACGACACAAAGACAAAACGTAGAATGACGACATGTGTGAAAAGAAGCAGTAGAGACTAAGCACAGAAAGACAGAATGATAGTGTAACCCGGAGAGGACGAGGACGACTAACGCAGTGGTATACACGATAATAGCTCTCACGTAGTCGAAAATGTTTTTTTTTTTTTTTAATTA
>NZ_JAAGPB010000007.1:0-68415 GCF_017104585.1 Burkholderia sp. Ac-20392 | reverse complement strand
GGCGGGCGAGCGTGTCGAGAATCTCGCTCGGCGCCGGGACGAGATGATTCGGCAGCCAGCCCTGCCGTACGACGACCTCCAGCAACGCGAGCGCCGCGAACGGCAGCGCGAGGCCGGCGATCCGCCATCTGCGAAGCGGATCGCGCCGGATGGTGCGTGACGCGGCGGGGCGGCGGGGCGCGAGCGTGTCGTCGCGGGCAGCGGTGTCGGTCATGGGCGGCTGTTTCAGCGCGATGCGTCGACGAGCGGACGCGCGAACGACGGATCGATCAGCGTATCGACGATCTTCGCGGGATCGACGCCGGGTTTGGTCAGCTGTTCGGCCGTCAGCACCGGCGCGGCCGCCTTCAGCGCCGCGCGCTGGGTGTCACCCGGAACGGGATCGCTGAAGTCGTTGCGCTGCAGCTGCAGTTTCGCCACCGGCAGCGATACCTTCGATTCGTCGGCGACGATCTGCGCGGTATCGGCCGGATGCGCAACGATCCACTGACGCGCGCGATCGTAGACCTTCAGCACGCGCGTGACCGCCTGCGGGTACTGGCCGGCGAACGCGTCGCGGACGTTCAGGAAGCCATAGGTGTTGAACGCAACATTGCGATAGAGCAGGCGGGCGCCATCGTCGAGCTGCGCCGCGGCCATGTGCGGATCGAGGCCGGCCCACGCATCGACCTGGCCGTTCGCGAGTGCGGTGCGCCCGTCGGGATGCTGCAGGTTGACGATCTCGACATCGTCGCGGGTCAGGCCGACCGTGTGCAGCGCGCGAAGCGTGAACAGGAACGGATCGGTGCCGCGCGTCGCGGCGATCTTCTTGCCCTTCAGGTCCGCAAGCGAGCGGATCGGCGAATCCTTGCGGACCACCAGCGCCGTCCACTCGGGACGGGAGAACACGTAGACCGTATGGATCGGGTTGCCGTTCGCACGCGCGAGCACCGACGCGAGACCCGCGGCTGAACCGAAATCGACCGCACCGCTGTTCAGGTATTCGAGCGCACGATTGCTGCCCAGGCTCAGCACCCAGCGAATCGACGTGCGGTCGGCCTTGAATTCGTCCTCGAGCCAGCCGAAGTGGCGGATCACCAGGCTCTCCGGTGAGTAGTACGCGTAGTCGACGCGGATCTCCGCGGGCGTCGCGGCGCGTGCGTGCACCGAGACGAGGCCGGCGAGCGCGGCAACGACGAGGGCCGCGGAATGCCACGCGCGGGACCAGGACAGCTTCATCGGGGATTCTCCGGAAGGGCGGCAAGATGCCGCGAACAGGCAGGGTGACCGGCTAATGTAACGAAGCATCGGCGCGCGGCGAACGAAGAAATCCGCGATTGAACATGCACGCTGCTGCTAAGCGCGGACGGCGAGCAACTTAATGACGCGGACTGGTTAATTTATCGATTTATATCGCTTGGGATAACCGGATCGGGAGAACAGAATGCGTGCTGCCGGAACGTGAGGGCATCGCGCGTCGAGAGGATCGCGGTTGCATCGGGTCTCTGCTGGACGCGAATGCCAGACGCCCGCCTTCCGGCGCCATGCAGACATCGCCGACCATTCGGCGAAACACTAAGGAATGCGATGAGTTCGATCGATCTGAACGCCGTCCCCCCGGTTTCCTCGCCCATTCGCTCGGCCAGCGACGTCGCGCGCCTGATCAACACGGTGGACAGCTCGGTCAGCCATGCCCGGATGATCGTGCTGCTGGCGCTCGGCGGCGTCTTTCTCGACGCGTACGACCTGACGACGCTGTCCTACGGAATCGACGACGTGGCGCGTGAGTTCGGCCTGACGCCGGCGCTGACCGGGCTGGTCGGGTCGGCGATCATGATCGGCACGATCTTCGGCAGCCTGATCGGCGGATGGCTGACCGACAAGATCGGCCGCTATCAGGTGTTCATGGCCGACATGCTGTTTTTCGTGGTCGCGGCGATCGCGGCCGGGCTGGCGCCGAACGTGTGGGTGCTGATCGGCGCGCGCTTTGTGATGGGGCTCGGGGTCGGCATCGACCTGCCGGTCGCGATGGCGTTTCTCGCGGAATTCTCGAAGTTCAACGGTCGCGGCAACAAGGCGTCGCGGCTCGCGGCGTGGTGCCCGATGTGGTACGTGGCGTCCTCGGTGTGCTTCCTGCTGATCTTCGGGCTGTATTTCCTGCTGCCCGCCGAGCATGCGGGATGGCTGTGGCGCGCGTCGCTGATCTTCGGCGCGGTGCCGGCACTCGTCATCATCCTGTTCAGGAACCGGTTCATGAACGAATCGCCGCTGTGGGCCGCGAACCAGGGTGACCTGGCCAACGCCGCGCGGATTCTGCGCGAGTCGTACGGGATTCATGCACACGAAGCGGAGGATGCTCGACCCGCGCCGAGCCAGCCGCCCGTGCGAATTCGTGTGCTGTTCCAGCGCCCGTACCTGGGGCGCACGATCGTCGCCAGCGTGATGAACCTGTGCATCCCGTTCGAATACACGGCGATCGCTTTCTTCCTGCCGTCGATCCTGTCGCAGTTTCTTGGGGCGGGTGTGTTCGAAACGATCGCCGCGTCGCTGGCGCTGAACGTGCTGTTTGCGTTCACCGGCGGCTTGCTGGGCATGCGCCTCGCCCATCGCCATGCGTCGCGTCACGTCGCGATTGCAGGCTTCGCGCTCCAGTTCGTCGCGCTCGTGGCGCTCGCGCTGGCGGGGCATCCGCATGGCGCACTCGCGATCGGCTTCGTGGTGTTGATGCTCGGCACCTGGCTGTTCGCAGAAGGGTTCGGGCCGGGCGCGCAGATGATGATCTACCCGACGCTGTCGTATCCGGCGGCGATCCGCGGCACCGGCGTCGGCTTCGGGCGCTCGCTGTGCGGCATCGGTCAGGCGCTTGCGCTGTTCGTGCTGCCGATCCTGCAGGCGCGGCTCGGCACGGACATGTTCTGGGTCGTCGCGATCAGCGCCGCTACGCCGATCGTGTTCCTGTTGATCGTGCGTTACGAGCCGACGGCGCGTGATATCGACGACGACGACGGCGTTGTTTGAACGCGATCGAGGTCGCTTATCGTTGTGAAAGCGCGCGCACGCTCAGTGCGCGCTTTTTCGTTGCTGCTACCGCTATCTTCGCCGTCTTCATGAGCGGGGGCGGAAGCAGAACCCGCATCGGGGCTGCACCGGGTGTCGAATGAGGGGAGCGGGGAGATCAGGCGACGGTGTGTCGGGCGAGTGATGACCTCGGCGCACCGGTTGCTGCTCATCGTGAAGCCAGCCGGCTGGCCCGTGTGCGGGCCAACCAGCCGACGCATGGCCGTCACGCGTAGGCCGCCACCTGTTCGGCGTCGCGCTTGACCTGCTCGATGTCGCGGAACTGCGCGGCCGGGTGTTCGTCCGGCAGCCGCGCCGACCCGCCGAACAGTTTTTCGCGCAGCGTACCCGGCGCATAGCCGGTCGGATACACGCCGCGCCGCTGCAGCTCGGGAACGAGATAACGCACGACATCCTCGAAGGTTTCGTGCGCAACCGCATACGCGAGGTTGAAGCCGTCCACGTCGGTGGCGGCGACCCATTCCTGCAGGATGTCCGCGACGGTCGCGGCCGAGCCGACGAACACCGGGCCCAGGCCGCCGATGCCGCCCCAGGCGGCCAGCTCCTCGATCGTCCATGCGGTGTCGCCGCCCGCCAGGTGCTCGACCGCCGACACGATCGCATTCGTTTCGACGCGCCGGACGGGATCGTTCGGCGCGTACTGGCCGAAGTCGATGCCGGTCCAGCCGGACATGAACACCAGCGAACCGTCGTACGACACATACTTGCGGTATTCGTCGAACTTGGCCTGCGCCTTCTCGTCGGTTTCGTCGACGATCACGGTGACGAGGTTGTAGATCAGGACCTTGCTCGCGTCGCGTCCGGCGGCCGTGGCCTGCGCGCGCACGTCGGCCACGTAGCGCGCCAGCTGCGGGCGGGTCGGCGCGGCGACGAACACGCATTCCGCGTGCTGCGCGGCGAACGCCTTGCCGGGGCCTGACGCGCCGGCCTGGAACAGCACCGGCGTGCGCTGCGGCGACGGTTCGCACAGGTGGTAGCCGGGCACGTCGAAGAAACGGCCCTTGTGGCCGATCTCGTGCACCTTCTCCGGATGCGTGAACACGCGGCCGTCGCGATCGCGCACGACCGCACCGTCTTCCCAGCTGCCCTCGAACAGCTTGTACAGCACCTCGACGTATTCGGCCGCGACCGCATAGCGGTCGTCGTGGGTACGCAGGCCGTTATCGCCGACGTTTTTCGCGCCGCTTTCGAGGTAGGACGTGACGATGTTCCATGCGAGCCGGCCCTTCGTGTGATGGTCGGCGGTCGACAGCCGGCGCGCGAACGTGTAGGGGTGCTCGAACGTCGTCGACGCGGTGATGCCGATGCCGAGATGCTCGGTCGCCATCGCGATCGGCGCGGCGAGCTGCAGCGGGTCGTTGACTGGGATCTGCGCGGCCTGGTGCAGCGCGTGGTAATTGCTGCCCTTGTAGACGTCGTAGTAGCCGATCACGTCCGCGATGAAGATCGCGTCGAAAATTCCGCGTTCGAGCACGCGCGCGAGGTCGGTCCAGTAGTCGAGATCCTTGTACTGCCACGAGCGGTCGCGCGGATGGGCCCACAGCCCGGGCGACTGGTGGCCGACGCAGTTCATCTCGAACGCATTGAAGCGGATGGTCTTGCTCATCGGGCGGCTCCTGTCTCTGCATGCGTGCTCGTGCCCGCACCCGGGCCGTTGCCGATCTGCCAGACGAACGGCGGCGTGCGCCCGTTGATGACCCAGTCGCCGACGATCCGCGCCTTGTAGACGAGCGGATTGTGCGACGACACGGTGCGCGCATTGCGCCAGTGACGATCGAGCGACGTCGTGCTGCGGGTCGCGGAGGCGCCCAGCGCGTCGAACAGGCGCGTCGCCGCGCGCAATACGAGTTCGGACACGACGAGCTGGCTTTGCGCGGATTCGATCTCGGCCGCGACGTTCGCATCGTGTTCGGCCGCGGCGTCGTCGCCGAAGTGCGCTTCGTAGGCCTGTTGCAGCGGCTGCGCGGCGCGCAGCGCGAGCGCGTCGGCCGCATAGGCCCACGACGCGATCTCGCCGATCACCTGCTGCAGCTGCGCGTCGTCGGCCGCGCGCGGGGCGTTGCCGTGGCTGTACACGCGGGTGCGGCGGCGCACCAGGTCGCCCGCGTCGCGCACGATCGCGTGGCCGATGCCGGCCAGCGTCGCGACGTGGAAGAGCTGGTAGAACGCGGTCTGGTACTTGAAGCGTCGTGCGAAGTCGATCACGTCCCGGGTGTCGACCGCCGCGTCTTCGAAGCGCGTGGTGCCGCTGCCGGTCGTCGTCTGGCCGAAGCCGTCCCAGTCGTCCTCGCGGATCACGCCGGGCTGCGCGGTCGCCACGGCGACGATCACGTCGCTGCCGTCGTCCGCGCGCTGCGCGAACACGTCGATCCAGTCGGCGAACAGGCTGCCGGTGCTGTAGAACTTCCGGCCGTTCAGCACGAGCCCGCCGTTCTTTTCCGACACCTTCGTGATGGTCTGGCCGAGCGCCACGTCGCCGGTTTCCGTCCACGCATTGCCGACGAGCTGGCCGCTCGCGAAGCGGTCGAACCACGTCTGGCGATCGGCGCCGGGCGGCGCGTTCAGCCAGTCCTCGACGAACGCGAAGTGCCCGCGCAATGCCTGCGGCAGATTGGAATCGGCGGCGGCGAGTTCGGTCAGCAGCCGGAACAGTTGCGGCAGCGACGCGCCGGCGCCGCCATTGCGCACCGGCAGCCGCACGGCGCCGAAGCCGGCGGCCTTCAGCCAGCCGATTGCCTCGTGCGGCAACTCGCGGCGGCGTTCGCGTTCCGCGGTGCCGGCCGCGATGCGTTCGAAGATCGGCCTGAAGCGGCTGGCAAGCGCGTCATAGTCGGTGCCGGTGGAAAGTTCGGTTGCTGCGGGAGACGAAGTCATGCGGGGGTCCTTGAAAGGCGGGGCCGTCGATGCCGGCAGGCCAGTATAGGAAGCACGCTGCGGACGATCCAATAACGGATTCGTACATCGTTATCGCCATCGGGCATTACGCGGGCGAGGCGTCGATGCTGGAGCGTCGATGTCGATGCTGACGCGCGGTTGCTTGCGGGCAGCGAACCGTATCGTTTGTCATGCGAAGGAATATCGTTGTGCGAATCGCTCGGTTTGCCGGCGTGCGACGCGCTGCTAGATTGAACGTTTCCGTCAATCAGCAGGAGAGCCCGATGTCAGAGACGAGCGCCACGATCCAGGAACGGCCGGCCGATACGCAACCGCAGGCGGCCCGCGTGATCGCCGACGATGCGCAGGCCATCGCGGCCGCGCATGCCCTTGCGCAGCGGCTCGCGGAAGGCGCGGCCGAGCGCGACCGGGAGCGCCGGCTGCCGCGCGACGAGATCGAATGGTTCTCGCAGTCGGGGCTGTGGGCCATCACGGTGCCGAAGGCCTATGGCGGCGCGGGCGTGTCGCATGTGACGCTGACGGAGGTGGTGAAGATCGTCGCGGCGGCCGATCCGTCGCTCGGGCAGTTGCCGCAGAATCATTTCGGGCTGGTCGACGTGATCACGCTGACCGGCAACGACGCGCAGAAGCGCCACTTGTTCTCGGAAGTGCTGAGCGGCAAGCGGTTCGGCAACGGCTTTTCGGAGAAAGGCACGAAGCACGTGCTCGACCTGAAGACGCGCGTGCGGCGGGACGGCGACGATTACGTCGTCGACGGCACCAAGTTCTATTCGACCGGGGCGCTGTTCGCGCATTACGTGCCGGTGCTCGGCCTCGACGACGAACGCCACGCGTGGCTCGCGTACATTCGCCAGCCTGCGCCCGGGCTGACCGTGATTGACGACTGGTCGGGGTTCGGGCAGCGGACCACCGCGAGCGGCACCGTCGTGCTCGACAACGTGCGCGTGCCAGCATCGCACGTGCTGCCGGCCCAGCGCGTGTCGGATCTGCCGACGCTGAACGGCCCGCTGTCGCAGATCATCCAGGCCGCGATCGACGCGGGCATCGCGAAGGCCGCGCTCGACGATACGCTGGCGTTCGTGCGCTCGCGCACGCGGCCGTGGGTCGACAGCGGCGTCGAGCGGGCAGCCGACGATCCGCTGACGATTCGCGAGATCGGCCATCTGCACATTCAGCTGCATGCGGCGGAGGCGTTGCTCGAGCGTGCGGCGCGTACGCTCGACGAGATCGCGGCGCGCGGCAACGTGACCGAGGACGATGTCGCGCGCGCGTCGGTGGCGGTGGGCGAGGCGAAGGTGCTGACGACGGAAGTCGCGCTGCTCGCGGGCGAGAAGCTGTTCGAGCTGGCCGGCACGCAGTCGACGCTGGCCGAGCACAACCTCGACCGGCACTGGCGCAATGCGCGCACGCATACGCTGCACGATCCGGTGCGCTGGAAATATCACCTCGTCGGCAACTACTACCTGAATGGTGTGCGGCCGGCTCGCCATGCGTGGAATTGAATGCGTGTCGATCGCGGTGCGATGGCTCGGCGATGGCGAGTTGATCGCGTCGCCGCAGTCGAACGCATCGACGCGGTCATGAGCGAACCCGGCAATGCCTTCGTCGAAGCGCAATCGCCGGGGTATCGGGCAGGTGGATGCTGCACGGGGCGCGTTACTGCACCAGCGCGCCCGCACGATGAAGTCGCCGCATCCCCGTGAGTCGGCTTACCGGGGCGAGTCAGGCAGCGTGTAGTCGAAACGGTACGAATGCCGGCCGTTGTCGATGTTGATGATCATCGAGCCGGCGAGCCCCACCAATTCTCCCGTGCCGGAATCGGGCACGACGGTGATCGACTGCTGCGGCTGCCCGCGCGTCATGGTGGAGCTGTGCTGCAGGACGAAACTGCCGTGGCGGCCGCCCAGCGTGCCTTGCACGGTTTCCATCGCCACATAGCCGGCGGAGCCCTGGACGCTGCTTCGAAACGCGAGCATCTCTCCCTGGCTGACGGCTTCCAGGTCGCCGTGATACTGCTTGTCCAGCGACATGCGGCCGAGCCCGGTCTGTTCCGCGACGGGACTCAGGGATTCCGGATTCAGCTTCACTTCAAACGGACCATTGGCCAGCAGTGTCATTGCAGCGCTCCTCGTCGAATCGGCAACCCGCACTATAAGCCAACCGGGTTCCGTCGGAGGTAACGGTTTGCTTGATCTGCCGGAATCAAGGGCGGATCGGATTGCGGAGCGTGTGCCGCGCGGCGCTTGCGGCGATAATCGGCATCCCGACCTCGACCGCTTTCCCCGATGACTTTCCCTGCATTCGCCCCCTTTCAGGATCTGGCCAAGGCCTTGCTGGCTCACTGGAGCGATGCCAATGGCGATGGCTCCCACGACACGTCGCATCTGCAGCGCGTGTGGAAGAACGCGGCCGCGATCCAGGCGAACGAGGGCGGCGACGCCGAAGTGCTGTTTGCGGCGACATTGCTGCACGACTGCGTGGCGGTGGAGAAAAATTCCCCGCTTCGCGCGCAGGCATCGCGGCTGTCGGCGGAAAAGGCCCGGCAGGTGCTGCAATCGCTGGATTGGCCGGACGCGAAGATCGACGCGGTTGCACACGCGGTCGAGGCGCACAGTTTTTCGGCTTGTATCGCGCCGAAGACGCTGGAGGCCAGGATGCTGCAGGATGCCGACCGGCTCGATGCGATCGGCATGGTGGGCGTGGCGCGCTGTTTTTACGTCGCGGGCCGGATGGGCAGCGCGTTGTATGACCCGGCCGATCCGCACGCATCGGATCGGCCACTCGACGACACGCGATTCGCGATCGATCACTTTCGCACGAAGTTGCTGCGGCTTTCAACCGGGTTTCAGACCGTCACCGGTACGCGCATGGCGATCATTCGCCGCGATCGATTGCGGCGCTTTCTCGACGAGTTTTCCGACGAGATCTGATTTTTCCGGCGCGGCCTTCGGACAAGCCGTCGCATTCCCGCGAGTCGGTTCGCTGCGGGTTGTACCTGCCTCCTTGTGCGGCTAGCGAATCTGCCGCTGCACGAACGCGATCGTTCCGCCCACCAGCGCCAGCCCCACGATCATCTCGAAGCCGTCCAGCGCGCTCAAGAAACTGGCCTGGTGCGCGACCATATGCGCGATCTGGCCCAGCGACAGGCCGCGCGCCTCGGCTGCCCCCATCCCCTGCGCCTCGAACGCGTGCGTCATCGTGTCGAGCGTGTTCACGAACACCGGGTTGTACGGGTTCGCGAACTCGACGAGGCGCGTCTGATGCACGGCCGTGCGATGCTGGTCGACGATGATGAAGGTCGCCGTCGACAGCGAGTAGGCCAGCTGTTTGACCACGTTCTTGAAGCGGTATCCGTGCGTGAATTCGTCGTTCGAGAAAATCTGAAACGCGGCGCTCGCGGTCGGCAGCGCGATGAACATCAGCAGAAAGCCGCGCAACACCAGCGGCGGCAGCAGCCAGCCCATGCTGACGTCGGGAGGCAGGTTGAGCACCCAGATGCCGATCGCGGCCGCCATCGCGAAGCCCGGCACGATCAGCCATTTGCGCTTGATGAGGCGCGCGTATTTGAAATACGCGATGGCCATCGGAATCGCCGTGAGCGAAGTGAGCCCGACGAGGCGGCCCGCATTTTCCACCGGATAGCCGAGCCCGCTTTGCAGCAGCCGCGAGATCAGGAAACCGATCGCATTACTGATGAAGTAGTAGAACGCGTAAAGCACGATGCCTTGCCGGAAAGGGCCTTCGCGCAGCGCATTCACGCGAAGGAGCGGGCGCGGATCGTGCCACTGGTGCCACGCGAACCAGCCGAGCGCGGTGAGCCCGGCGACGGTGGCCAGCGGCATCAGCGGCGTGGTGCTGAACACCTCGAAGCGCAACTGCTGCGCGACGATCTGCAGTGCGCCGAGCGCGATGGCGAACACCAGATACGGCCATAGATGGGTGTCGCTGCGCCGCTCGATCGGGCGCCGGCCGATGTGCGGCACCACGAGGAAGGTGAACGCCGACAGCGCGGCGCCGCCGACCGTCGAGCACAGGAACAGCGCGCGCCAGTCGAAGTGCGCGACGAGATAGCCGCCCGCCATCGGTGCGAGCGCGCTGGCGAGCAGGATCATCACGAGAAAGATGCGCGTGGCGGGGGCGCGCTCCTCGGGTGTGAAGCCGGTTTGCAGCATGATGCGGCAGGTGCCGAGCATCGGTCCGATGAAATAGCCCTGGAAGCCGCGCGCCATCGCGAGCGCCATCGACGATTCGCTGAGCGACGCGGCGAGCGACCCGGCCGCGAACATCAGCAGGCAGCCGCTCAGGTAGCGCCGGAAGCCGAGGCGCTCGATCAGCCATTGCTGCTGCACGATGCCGAGCACGGAAGCGGTGGCGTAGGCCGTCGACGACCACACCAGTTCGTCCGGCGACGCATTGATGCCGCCCGCGATGTAGCTCGTGAAGAACGAAAAGATCGAGTTGTCGAAGTAGTCGATGCCGACGGACAACGCGATCGCCCACGGCAGCAGATCGCTGCGCAGATGCCTGAGCGTGAACAGGCGGGCGCGGGCGGGCGTGAGTTTCATGACGCGGCACCCTCGGGCGTGCGCGCCGGCGGTCTGTGCCGGCGGGCGAATCGGGTGGGGGGCAGGACGCGCGCATGGGGCGTGGCCCCGATGTGAGGCTGATGGAACACTTGGACTCCGGGCGAAATCCGACGGATATTCGGCCTGCCCTCTCGCGAGATCAAGGGTTAACACGCATCGATTCCGTACTTCGAAATCCATGTGCGGGGTCGCCGCCGGCATCGTCGACGTGTCATTCCCATGGAAGCCATGCCGCCACTGCGGATCGCGGCCGCCGTGCCCTCCGATCGACCGTTCGACCACACCCTTTTGGTCATTCACTGCCCGACCGCCATTGTGCCGCGCGTTGCCGGCCGTTTCGACGCAGGGAAGGCGGCACTTCGAAAATGATCAATTGGATCGAGGAATCGACGACGGTAGCCTAGATCCCACAATGAAATGGTCAGCGGATTCCACAGTCGTTTGCGATGCGGCGCGTGTGGCGATGTCGTGAAACCGCTCGGCATGTAAACCGCGACGCCGATCCGACACGAGAAGCGAACGAGGGAGACGGGCCGCGCGGGACAGCGCGTGCTGAGCATCGGTGCCTCTCGAACCCGAACCATCGGCGAAGGGCTCGCAAGAAGCGTTCGCGCGTGAGGTTGCCCTCTCCCGTCGGTTGCGCGCTCGGCGGAAAAGCGCGGCGCACGGGTCGACACTTCGCAAAGGGCGCCGCGCGGCGCGATCCATCACGTAGCGGGATCGGTGATCACACGATGGCGTCCGCGTGCCGCACGCACGATGCCCGGCGCGCCGAAGCTGAACAACACGCTCATGGAGACAATCAGGATGCACAGCGCAAAAGGGCCGCTTGCCGGTATCAGGATCGTGGAACTGGGGGGCGTCGGCCCCGTGCCATTCTGCTGCATGTTGCTGTCGGATCTCGGCGCCGAAATCATTCGTATCGACCGCCCGCCCGGCTATGACGGCGGCCAGCCCGGTGACCCGCGTTTCAACCTGCTGAACCGCGGCCGGCGCAGTGCCGCACTCGACCTGAAGAAAGCGGAGTCGACTGCGGCGATCCTGAAGCTGGTCGGCCAGGCCGACGCGCTCGTCGAAGGATTTCGCCCCGGTGTCGCGGAAAAACTCGGTCTCGGGCCGGAGGCCTGCCTCGCGGCGAACCCGTCGCTCGTCTACGGCCGGATGACCGGCTGGGGGCAGCAGGGGCCGCTCGCGCAGGCGCCGGGCCACGACATCAACTACATCTCGCTGAGCGGCGTACTGCATTCGGTCGGCACGGCCGGCGGCCCGCCGGTGATTCCGCTCAATCTGGCCGGGGATTTCGGCGGCGGCTCGCTGTATCTCGCACTTGGCGTCGTGTCGGCGATCCTCGAAAGCAAGCGGTCGGGCAAGGGGCAGGTTGTCGACGCGGCGATGGTCGATGGTTCGGCGTCGCTGATGACGCTCTTCTACGGCATGCTGGCGAGCGGCTACTGGAAGGACGAGCGCGGCAGCAATCGTCTGGACTCCGGTGCACCCTGGTACAACGTGTATGAAACCCGCGACGGGCGCTGGATCAGCATCGGGTCGAACGAGTCGCGTTTCTGGCGCAATACGCTGGAGATGCTGGGCCTGCGCGAAGAAGAGATGCCGGATCAACACGACCGTTCGCGATGGCCCGAAGTCCATGCGAAGTTTGCGGAATTGTTCCGCACGCGCACGCGCGACGAATGGTGCGCGCTCGCCGAAGGGCGCGACGTCTGCATCGCACCGGTGCTGTCGATGGCGGAAGCGCCCGATCATCCCCACTTGCGTGCGCGGCAGACATTCATCGAGCGCGATGGCGTGGTCCAGCCGGCCCCTGCGCCGCGCTTCAGCAGGACACCTGGCGAAATTCAATCGTCGCCGGCGCTGCCCGGCGAGCACACCGACGAAGTCCTCGGCGACTGGGGATTCACCGCCGCCGAACTGGCCGCGCTACGGGAGGCCGGCGCGATCGCATGACGTGAGCGCTGCCTGTCATCGACGCTTGCGTGGCACGCGAGCGTCTCGCTGACTTTTCACACCGGCTTCAACGACCGCCGCGCAGGGCGATGTTTCGCCCTGCGCGGCGTTTTATTTTGCGCGCCGGTTCGTGGCCGAAATAGCGGCCGCCATTGCTTTTGCAGGCCATTGCGGGTTTCGGGATTTCCGAATCGGCACTTCAGAAATGGTCAGTTGGTTTGCCAGGCTCGAAGCCCTAAGCTCATTCCACGACGAACAACGCGGCTGCTTGAGCAGACGCCAACAACTGGAGCGAAGACACATGGCTAACTTTCTCGACGAATCGCAAACGATGTGGCTCGACACCGTGAACAAGTTCATGGACAACGAGATCACGGTCGAATACGTGCGCAAGTGCGACATGAATCGTGACTACCCGTACGAGGCGTACGACAAGATTGCGAAGCAAGGTTGGCTCGGCATCCTCATTCCGGAATCCGAAGGGGGCTCGGGCGGCGACATCTTCGATTACTCGTTGATGGCCGAAGGCCTCGGCAAGTTCGGTTTCGACTTCGCGTGTTCGGTGCTGGTGCCGACGTTCACCGCGATGAACATCATCAAGTTCGGCACGCCCGAACAGAAGAAGCAATACGTGCAGCCGTTCATCGACGGCAAGATCCGCTTCTCGGTGTCGATCTCGGAACCGGACGCAGGCTCGGATGCCGCGAACACGAAGACGCGCGCCCGCCGCGACACCAACGGCGACTGGATCGTCAGCGGCCAGAAGCTGTGGTGCAGCGGCGCGGCAGCGAAGGACACCGTGATCGCGATGCTGGTGCGCACGAGCACCGACGACAAGCACAAGGGCCTGTCGGTGCTGCTGATCCCGAACAACACGCCGGGGATGGTGATCAACAAGCTGCCGACGCTGTCGCGTCACGCAACGGGCACGACCGAGATCTTCCTCGACGAAGTGCGCGTGCCGGGCGATGCGCTGCTGGGCGAGGAAGGCCAGGGCTGGAAGATCATCACGGAACACCTCGAACTCGAACGCTGCGCGGTGGCGGCGGCATACACGGGTAACGCACAGCAGGCCGTGACGACCGCCACGCGCTACGCGCACGACCGCATCCAGTTCGACCATCAGCTCTACGACTTCCAGGTGATTCGCCACCTGCTCGCCGACTGCCAGACGAAGGTCGATGCGGCGCGCCTGCTCTGCTATCGCGCGGCTCAGCTCGCGGCCGACCACGTGCCGTGCAGCCGTGAAGTGTCGATGGCGAAGCTGTACGGCTCGGAAACGCTGAAGGAATGCGCGCTGGCCGGCATGCAGATCCTCGGCGGCTACGCGAACCTGCCGGAAGCCGACATGGAACGCTACCTGCGCGAGAGCATCCAGTCGACCATCGGCGGCGGCACGTCGCAGATCCAGCGCACGATCATCGCGAAGTCGATGCGTCAGTAACGGTCACGCTTTTCCCTCGAACGAAGCGCGCGGGCACGCGGTGCCCGCCACCATCCCAATTCAACCGGAGACACAGTAATGAGCGTCATCAACAACAGCGTCAACATTCCGCTCGACGAGCTGGAAATCGGCACGAAGTTCCGTTCGAATGGTCGCACCGTGACCGAGAGCGATGTCGTGATGTTCTGCATGTTCACGGGCAACTGGATCGAAATCCACTCGAACAAGGAATACGCGTCGAAGACCCGCTGGGGCGAGCGCATCGTGCAGGGCCAGCTGACGTTCTCGCTGATCTCGGGGCTGCTGCAGTTCGGCCCGGCGATCCAGGCGAACTACGGCGTCGACAAGATGCGCTTCCTGAACCCGGTGAAGATCGGCGACACGGTCTACGCCAGCGCCGAGGTGATCGCGAAGAAGGAGAAGGACGACAAGTTCGGCGTCGGCACGATGCTGATCCAGGCGTACAACCAGCGCGGCGAAGTCCTGCAGCGCAGCGAATGGAGCCTGCTGATGCTGCGCAAGCGTGCCGATCTCGACGCACTGATCGCCGAAGCGCAACCCGACTTCAAGGTCTGAGGAGCATGGCCATGACTCCCCGTCCGGTTGCGGCGATCGTCGGCATGGGCGATGCCTATGCGTCGCGCGCGAATCGCAAGGACCCGCTGCAGTTGGCCGCCGAGGCGACGCTCAATGCGCTCGCCGACGCGGGCATCGGCAAGGACCAGGTCGACGCGGTGTTCACGGGCCGTTCGCCGTGGGCCGACAAGCGCTCCCAGTGGAGCAACATCTTCATCTCGCACATGCAGATGCCGGTGACGATCACCAGCGAGCTGACGATGCATGGCGCGGGCCTGACGTCGACGCTCGCGATCGCGTCGCAGATGATCGCGGCAGGGCGCGCGGAATACGTGCTGTGCCTGCAGAGCGATGCGACCGAGCTGTTCGTCGACGCGGTCGCGATGGGCGCCGAGGCCGATGCGGATCCGCAGTTCGAGGTCCCGTACGGCCCGACGATTCCGGCGCTCTATGCGCAGGCCGCGCAGCGCTACTTCCACGAGTTCGGCATCACCGAAAGCGACCTCGCCGATGTCGCGATCGCGAACCAGCGCTGGGGCCGCCATCACCCGCATGCGGCGAAGGCGAAGTTCGGCGAGATCGATCGTGCGGCGGTGCTGTCGTCGCCGTACGTCGCGACGCCGCTGCGCCGCTGGATGTGTTCGACCTGGGGCGGCGGCACGGGCGGCGCGCTGGTCGTGACGTCGCCGGAGAATGCACGCCACGCGCGCAATCCGGTGTACCTGATGGGCTACGGATCGGCGACGACGCACGAATACCTGACCGACCGGATGAACCTGCGCGCGTGCCGGTTCGACAGCATCGGTGCGTTGCCGAACCTGACGACCACGGCCACCGCCGAGGCGGCGCGCCAGGCTTATGCGATGTCGGGGCTGACGCCTGCCGACGTCGACATGGCGCAGCTCTCGGTGAACTTCGCGCACATGGGGCCGATCGTGATGGAGGATCTCGGCTTCGCGAAGAAGGGGCGCGGTATCGATGTCTATCGCGAAGGCCGTACGGGCGTCGACGGCGACCTGCCGACCGACACGAACGGCGGCTGGCTGTCGTTCGGGCAGCCCGGCATTTCCTGCAACATGGACAGCATCGTCGAAGCGGTCAGGCAGTTGCGCGGGCAACCGTTGGGGCTGGCGCCGTCGCGTCGTCCTGAAACCGTGCTGGTGCAGGGCGCGGGCGGGATGCTGGCCGCCGGCGCCGTGCTGCTGCTGTCGTCCGCAACGTGAACCCTGATCGGGAGCATCCATGACCGAAACCCATTTGCCGAATGCCTGGCCGCAGCCGTACCGGCTGCTCGACGCCCAACCCTACTGGGACGCACTGGCCGAAGACAGGCTGACCTACCAGCGTTGTGCCGACTGCAGCGAGGCCGTGTGGCCGGCCCATTCGTTCTGCACGCACTGCGGCGGGAAGTCGCTGAACTGGACCGAAGCGTCGGGCCGTGGCGAGATCTACTCGCACAGCACGATCATGCGCGGGCCGACGCCGGTCTGGGCCGACATCGTCCCGTACACGGTCGGCTTCATCCGGATGGACGAAGGCTACTACCTGTTCGCGCAGATCGACGAAGCGCCCGACGCGATCCGGATCGGCCAGCGCGTCGAAGCGCGGATCATCCAGCGAGGTGAACAGAAACTGCCGGTGTTCGTCCTGTCGGCATCCTGACGGCCCACGCGGAGCGCCGGAACAACCGGCGCCCGCACGGCCGTTCATTCACGGAGGAGACATCGTGAACCTGCATTCCCAATCCGTCGACGGAGGCTGACATGGCCGGACCACTCGACGGTGTACGCGTGCTCGACCTGACGTCGAACTTCATGGGCCCCTACGCTTCGCTGCTGCTGGCGGACATGGGCGCCGACGTGTGCAAGATCGAATCGCGCGACGGCGACACGACGCGCAACATCGGGCCGAGCCGGCATCCCGGCATGGGCCCGATCTTCCTGCATCTGAATCGAAACAAGCGCAGCCTCGTGCTGGACCTGAAGCACCCGGACGGCATCGCTTCGCTGAAGCGGATGGCGGAAACCGCCGACGTGCTGCTGTACAGCATGCGGCCGCACACGATGGCGAAGCTCGGCATCGCGTACGAGGACGTGCGCAAGCTCAACCCGCGCATCATCTACTGCGGCGCCTTCGGCTTCGGGCAGAACGGCCCGTATGCGTCGCGCCCGGCCTACGACGACCTGATCCAGGCCGCGGTCGGCATGCCGGTACTGCAAAGCCGCAAGAATGGCCCGCCGACCTATGTCGCGAGCGCGATCGCCGATCGGGTAGTCGGGATGGCGACCAGCAACGCGGTGGCGATGGCGCTGTACCGGCGCGAGAAGACGGGCGTCGGCCAGCAGGTGTTCGTGCCGATGCTCGAGACCTTCGCGCATTTCGTGATGGGCGATCACCTGTACGGACACACGTTCGTCCCGCCGCTCGGCGACTGGGGCTATGCGCGGATGATGAATCCGGACCGGCGCCCGTATCGCACGCGCGATGGCTACATCGGCGTGAACGTCTATGCGGACCATCACTGGAAGCGCTTTTTCCTGCTGTCCGGGCATCCCGAGATGGCCGAGGACCCGCGCTTCAACAACATCGGCGGTCGGACCGAGCACATCGCGCACCTGTATGCATTTCTCGCGCGCGTGTTCGAGACGCGGACCACGGCCGAATGGGTGAACACGCTGACCGAGGCCGACATTCCGGTGATCGAGATGAATACGCCCGAAACGCTGATCGACGATCCGCACATGACGGCGGTCGGGTTCTTCGCGGAGCAGGAGCACCCGTCGGAAGGGCTGATTCGTACGCTCGGCATTCCGCAGCAATGGAGCGAGAGCGCACCGGCGCTGCGTTATCCGGCGCCGCGTCTGGGCGAGCACTCGGTGGCGCTGCTTGAGGAGTACGGCTTCGAGCGCAACGAAATCGACGGGATGCTGCGTTCGGGCGGCGTGGTTGCGCCCGAAACGGACGGCGTGCCGCAACCGCAATAAATACGAAATCAGGAGAAGCGACATGTTACGCGATCTGCCGCTGTCGGGTGTCGTGGTAGTCGAACTGAGCGATAGCGCGTCGGCGCCGTTCGCCGGAAGGGTCCTGGCGGCGCTGGGTGCCGAAGTCTGGAAGGTCGAGCGCCCGACGGGCGACTCGGCCCGCGGTTGGGGGCCGAGCGAATGGAAGGGCAGCGGCGCTGCCTATCACGGGCTCAATCGGGGCAAGCGCGCGATCTGCATCGATATCAAGGACCGCGAGCAACTCGAGACGCTGCACCAGCTGATCGCGGAGCGGGCGGACGTCTTCCTGCACAACCTGCGACCCGGCTCCAGCGCCGAATACGGTCTCGATTCCGACAGCCTGCGCGTGACCAAGCCGGAACTGGTCTACTGCGAGATCGGTGCGTTCGGCCATCTCGGCCCGATGAACACGCTGCCCGGCTACGATCCGCTGATGCAGGCGTTCTCGGGGATCATGAGCATTACCGGCGAAGAAGGGCAGTCGCCGGTTCGCGCCGGGGTGTCGATCGTCGATTTCGGTTCGGGGCTGTGGGCCGTCATCGGCATCCTGTCCGCGTTGTATCGCCGTCAGGTCAAGCATTGCGGCGCAACCGTCAACGGTTCGCTGCTGGAAACCGCGCTGGCGTGGATGACCGTCAGCATCGCGAACTACAACGCGGACGGCGACACCGGCGGCCGCCACGGTTCCGGCGTCGCGTTCATCGTGCCGCACCGCGCGTATTCGACCACGGACGGTCACCTGATCGTCAGCTCGGCGAACGACACGCTGTTCGCGAAGCTGTGCGCGGCGCTGGATCGCCCCGAGTGGGCGCTCGACGACCGGTTCGCGACCAATGCGGCGCGGCTGAAGAACCGGACGGAGATCGATCGCCTGATCGGCGAACGTTTGTCGACGGACACCCGCGCGGTGTGGCAGGCGCGATTGCAGGCTGCCGGCATTCCCGTTGCGCCGATCCAGACGACGGCGGAGGTGGTCGACCATGCGCAGACGCATGCGCTCGGCATCATCGAAAAGCCGTCGGACGACGAGATCGGATTGGTCGGGCTGCCGTTGTCGTTCGACGGCAAGCGTACCCCGCCCTTGCATGCGGCGAGGGAGATCGGCGCCGACAATCCGTCGCTCGAAGCGCTGCTCAACGCGAGCCGGCACGCATAGCGCGGTAGCGGTCGGCGGCGGTCGACAGCCACAAAATCGTCGCCGGTGCGACCGTGTTCGCGCGATCCGGGGCCGGACGAGAACCTGATAGTCGATCCACCGGGCGTGCATCGCCGGCACCGTCGAGGTGCCGGCGAGTCGCACGTTGACGCGACGCACTGCGTGGCCGGCAGTGCGCGATCGGTATCGAATGCCAGTGTCCCGGAGGCCTGGAGTGGCGCCGCGGTCCTGGATTGCATCGGATGACCCTGACAGGGCGCTCGCGCGACGCGTGGCGACAGCCGCACCGTCCGCCGACGTCCTGAAGACGTGCATGAGGGGAGACATGAGTACTTTCAATCGCCTGCACCTGATTCGGCAGGTCGATCTGTTGACGTTGAAGCTGTTCCTGTCGGCGGTCGAGGAGCAACAGATCGGCCTGGCGGCGATTCGCGAGAACGTGGCCGCCTCGACGGCCACCAAGCGGATCCAGGATCTCGAGGACATCGCGGGCATCAAGCTGCTCGAACGCAGCCCGAAAGGGGTGCTGCCGAGCCCGGCGGGCGAGGTGCTCGTCCGTTATCTGCGGCGGATCTTCGCGAACCTCGACGACATGCGCTCGGAGATCGCGGCGTTTACCGACGGCATGCGGGGCGAGCTGACGATCGCGTCGGCGCGCTCGATCATCGTGCCGTTTCTTGCGCGCGAGATCGGCGAATTCCAGCGTGCGTATCCGCTCGTCAATATCGTGGTGCGTGAGCTCGACAATGCCGGCATCGTGCAGGCGGTCGCACGCGGCGAAGTCGACGTCGGTGTATTCGCGGCCGCTCACGCGCTCGATCTCGGCGGCGTCGACGTCACGCCGTATCGCGAGGATCGTCTCATCGCGGTCGTGCCGCAGGGGCATCCGCTCGCCACGCGCACGAGCGTCACGACCGAGGATCTGCTGTCGGAGAACCTGATCGTCGTCGGGGCGATGGTCGGCGCGATCCGGGCGGCGGCGCGTCGGCTCGGCGTGGATTTCCAGCCGCGATACGACGTCCGCAGCACCGGCGTGGCCGTGAGCCTGGTGCAGGCCGGGCTCGGTGTGACGGTCCAGCCGGAATGCATGGTGAGCCATGAGCTGTTCAGCCGGGTCGCGGTGCTGGAGCTGGCGGAGCCGTGGGCCGTGCGCCGCGTCCAGGTCGCCACGGCACGCGGTCGCGAATTGAACCCGATCGCGCGTGCGTTGATCGAGCAATTGCTCGACCTGCCTGAAGACACGCCCGTGGCATGACGAAATGCGGAAGGCCCCGGCCGCGCGGGTTAGCGCAGCACGGGGCCTCGGGAAGGACAGGCATCCTGCGTGCGTCAATCCAGACCTGAACCTGAACCGCCTGTTCGACCGCGTCGACCAGGCGGTTCGAGCTTTCGGCGCGGACTACGCAAGCGGCTGATCGAGCACGATCGTCTTCGATTCGACGAACGCATTCAGCCCTTCGACGCCGCCTTCGCGCCCGATACCGGATTGCTTGAAGCCTCCGAAGCCGATCGAGAAGTCCGTGCGCGACGCATTGTGTCCCACGGTGCCGGTACGCAGTTGCCGCGCAACCTGCAACGCATGCTGGGTGTCGGACGTGAACACCACCGCATTCAGGCCGAAGATGGAATCGTTGGCGAGTTCGATCGCATGCGCTTCGCTGTCCGCCGCGATCACGGACAGCACCGGCCCGAAGATTTCCTGCTGTGCGAGAGTCGACCGGTTGTCGACGTTGGCGAACACCGTGGGCTCGAAAAAGAAGCCGCGCGACAGATGGCGCGGGCGTGCGCCGCCGGCGGCGAGCGTCGCGCCTTCGGCGATGCCCTTGGCCACGTGGTGCTCGACCGTGTCGCGCTGCCGCGCGGTGGCCAGCGGGCCGACCGTCGTGGTGTCGCTGAACGGGTCGCCGAGCACCATCGCGCGCGCGGCCTCGCTCAATGCGTCGACCATCGTGTCGTGCTTCGCACGCGGCACGATGATGCGCGTCAGGCTGTGGCAGACCTGCCCGGTCAGGTAGCTGAAGTACGACTTGCCGAGCACCTGCGCGGCCGCGTCGATGTCGTAGTCGTCCAGCACGAGCGCCGCCGATTTGCCGCCCAGTTCGAGCGTGACGCGCGCGATCCGCCCGGCCGCGACCTCGCTGATGCTGCGGCCGGCTGCGGTGGAACCCGTGAAGGTGATCTTGTCGACGGACGGATTTCGCACCATCGCCTCGGACACCTCGCGATCGGCGGTCACGACGTTGACGACGCCGGGCGGCAAGCCGATCTCGTCGCAGATCTGCGCGAACAGGTACGCGGAAGTCGGCGCTTCCGGCGACGGCTTGATGATGACCGTGCAGCCCGCGAGCAGCGCGGGTGCGACCTTGTACGCGATCAGCGCGGCCGGACCGTTCCACGGCACGATCGCGAGGACGACGCCCACCGCTTCCTTGACGGCATACGCCTGGTGCCCGGTCACCGAGCGGTGCGGCTCGACGAACGGATAGGTGTCGGCCATGGCCGCGTACTGCCGAAACGCCGCGCCGAGAAACTGGCCGATGCGCGGCTTCGCGATCCGCTGGAGGATGCCCGACTCGATGCTCCAGCCGCGCGCGAACTCGTCGTTCGCCGCTTCGAGGCGTTGCGCGATCCGTTCCAGATAGGCGGCCCGCTCGGCCGGCGTCATGCGCGGCCACGGCCCCTGGTCGAACGCGCGGCGTGCCGCATCGATCGCACGCGCGGCGACGGCCGCGTCGGCGCGTGCCACCCGCGCCGCCACGCGCTCCGTGCTGCAGTCGAGCACTTCGAAGGTTTCGGCGGAAGGCGAGGGCGTCCACTGGCCGTCGATGTAGAAGCAGTCGGGATGGTCCAGCGGAATGGTTCGGTCGTTTGCTTGCATGAGAGGTGAGGTCGTCCTGGTGTGTGGAGTCAGACGGAAACGGCCCGGGGCGCGGTGGCATCCGCGCGAATCATGTCGGCGCCCTTCTCGCCGATCATGATGCAGGCCGCGTTGGTGTTGCCGGCCACGATCCGCGGCATGACGGACGCGTCGATGACGCGCAGCCGGGCCACGCCGCGTACGCGCAGCCGCGGGTCGACGACAGCCTGCGCATCGACGCCCATCCGGCAGGTGCCGACCTGATGCCAGCCGCTGTTGCCGTTCGCCTTGAGGTGCGCGAGCAGTTGTTCGTCGGTCGTGACGGCGGCGCCGGGCGCGAGCTCGTGGACGATCCGCGACGCGAGCGGTGCGGCGTCGGCAATGCGTCGCAGCATCCGCAAGCCCGCGAGCGAACGGCGAATGTCGCCGGCGTCGCTCAGGTAGTTCGGATGAAACGCGGGCGCCTGCAGCGGATCGGGCGACTTCAGCGCCATATGGCCGCGCGAATCGGGTGTCAGCAGCACCATCGACCCGCCGATGGCCGGATAGTCGTCGACGACCGGGTCGCCCGACGCATCGAACTTGAACGTCATCGGGCTCACCGTCAGTTGCAGGTCCGCCTCCGGACGCCCGGCCTCGCTGCGCGCATAGGCGGTCACGGGCGCCGCGCCGATCGCGAGATAGCCGCCGCCGGTAAGCAGGTAGCGCGCGCCTTCCAGATACTTCCGCAGCCCGCGCAGCTGGTGGTTGTACGAGCTTTCCGGCGTGACGCGCCACGCGAACGAGCCGAACCAGTGATCCTGCAGGTGGCGGCCCACGTCGGGCGATTCGACCGTCGCGGCGATCCCGTGCCAGTGCAACGCGTCGGCATCGCCGATGCCCGACAGCATCAGCAGATGCGGCGACGCGAGCGCGCCGCCCGACAGGATCACTTCCCGCGTGGCGACGATCCGGCGCCGCTCGTGGTTGTCGAGCACCTCGATGCCGGTGGCCTGGCCCGATTCCAGCAGCACGCGCGTCACGCGCACGCCGGTGCGGACGGTCAGGTTGCGGCGATGGCGAACGGGCTCGATGAACGCGTTGTACGACGTATGGCGGCGCCCGTTGCGGATCGTGTATTGCCGATAGGCGACTCCTTCGTGCGGTGGCCCGTTGAGATCGTCGCTGCGTCGAATGCCCACCTGTTGCGCGGCGGCGATGAAATCGTCGGCGGTCGGATGGGTGATCGCCGCATCGCTCACGTGCAACGGGCCCTGACCACCGTGATAGGCATTCGCGCCGCGCTGGTTCGTTTCCGACCGGATGAAATACGGCAACACGTCGTTCCAGCCCCAGCCGTCGTTGCCGAGTGCGGCCCAATGGTCGAAGTCGCTCGGCTGACCGCGCATGTAGATCATGCCGTTGATCGCGCTACTGCCGCCGAGCCCCTTGCCGCGCGGCCAGTACACCGTGCGGCCGCCCAGCGTCGGCACCGGCTCGGTATCGAACGCCCAGTTGAACCGCTTGTTCATGAACAGCTTGCCTGCACCGGCGGGCGTGCGTACCCAGAAGTTGTTCATGTCCGGGCCGGCTTCGACGAGCAGCACGCGCACGGCAGGGTCCTCGGACAGCCGGCTGGCGACCACGCAGCCCGACGAGCCGGCGCCCACCACGATGTAGTCGTAGATTTCCATGAGGGGGGGGTCTTATTGCGATGACGGAATCAGCGGCACGACGGTCGCCGCGATGATGGCGGGAATCGCGAACGCATAGAAATTCCAGTGCAGTCCGAGGTTCGCGCCGACGATCCAGCCGCCGATCATCGGGCCCAGGATCGAGCCGAAGCGCCCGATGGCCTGCGCGCCGCCCAGTGCCGAGCCGCGGCACGCCGTCGGGAAGTGCGCGGCGATATAGCCGTAGATCAGGCTGCTGGTGCCGATCGAACCCAGCCCGGCGCCGAACACGGCGAGCATCAGCCACGCGAAATCGAGCTTCTGGCTCAGTGCGACCAGCGACAGTGCGCCGATGACGAGGAACGGAAACATCACGCGTTTCGAGCCGAACCGGTCGGCCAGCCACGCGCCGCCGAGCATGCCGACGACCGCGCCGAACTGCATCACGAGCAGGAACTGCAGCGACGACCCGAGCGGATAGCCGGCCGAGCGCATCAGCTGCGGCAGCCACGCGTTGAGCCCGTAGGTGATCACCTGGACGCAGAACGTCATGAATACCAGCAGCAACGCGGTGGTGCGGAATTCGCGGGACAGCACCAGCCGGTAGCCGCGTATTGCCTGCGCGCCGTCTTGCGACGCTTGCTGTGCCTGCTTGTCCTGCAGGATCTGGTCGAAGTCGAGTGAATACCGGGCCGCGAGCGTGCGTGCTTCGTCGACGCGGCCGCGATCGACCAGGAAGTCCACCGATTCGGGAAGGAAGAAGGCCATCATCGGCAGGATCACCGCATAGAACGCGCCGATCGCGTACAACGTGCGCCATCCATGGTCGTGCAGCAATGCGATGGCGACCAGGGCACTCACGATGCCGCCCACCGAATAGCCGGTCAGCGTGAGCGCGTTGTACAACTGGCGTCGGCCCTTGGGGGCGTACTCGACCGACATCGCGACGGCGGACGGCACGACGCCGCCCATGCCGATGCCCGTGACGAAGCGGGCGGCGCCCAGGAAGGTCGGCGACGTGGCGAGCGCACAGACGATCGAGCCGACGGAAAACCACAGGACGCCCGTCATCAGCAGGCGACGCCGGCCGATGCGGTCGGTCAGTGGGCCGGCCACCGCCAGCCCGACCATCAGGCCGACCAGGGTCCAGCTTCCGATCATGCCCGCGCCGGCCGGGCTCAGGCGCCAGCCGGGTTCACTCAGCAGATGCGGAACGGTTGCACCGTAGACGATGAGATCGTAGCCATCGGCTACGAGCGTCAGGAAACATAGAAAGATGACGAATAGACGGCTTCGGGCCTGCGGCGTTGCTTGACTCACGTTGTCTCCTTACCTTTGTTGTATCGGTTTTATTGCCAGGCGGACCTTCCGGGTTCTCACGGGCGCGACGGTCTTGCTCGCGACACCGCGGGTGCAGCCCGTTTTTTGCAGGCACGTGCCGATGACGGTCACGCTCGCTTGACATGTTTCGTGCGGGTGCGCGTCGGGCAGGCGATCGGGAGAGGCCGAGCCGCATGCCCGCTTGCGACCACGCGCGGACGAACCGGAACGGCGATCAGGAAGAAGACGTCGCGGAATCGGCATCCGGGTTGACTGGCGGTATCGCACCTTGCCCGTGAAGACGACCTGCGGGAGCAGGAAACGTGTGCCGCTTGATCAGGGGAAACCGATGTCGCTTGCTGCTGCCTGTCCGCGGGATTCGAGTGAATCCGATTCGTGACGGACAGGGTAAGAGCATGTCAACGGCAAGCCAATTGAGCGTTTCCGAAGTGTCGATTCGAGCGCGGCGAATCCGGCGGGTGGGTGCAGGGATTTCCCTGCGGCGGAAGTGGCCTGACTGCGGTGTGAGCTTTCGTTGTACGGAATTGACCGATCGACTGAGCAGCAGGTGGATTCTGCATCCAGGTCTTTGCACCAACCAGGCGGCTTGCGTGAACGATCGCCGGGCCTGGCGGCGGTCGATCCCGTTCGGGATGCCGGCCGCGGGATGCCGCGTTTATGTTCGTCGACGAGGGGACGATTCTTGGTGAGCGGGCATCCCGCCGTTTGACATTTATTGAAGAAATCTTCTTGAAAATATCTGGTAATCTTCGTCGGCATTTCGTCAAAATTGCGTGTCCTGAAGAGAGGCTGCATCGGTTGCTTCCGGTGCGAAAAACAGTTTCAATTCATCTGTAAAACTAAATAAATGAGAGCGTGCGTTCATTCGCGGGGGAGCAGGGTCATGATTCGAATCGGACGAAAACTTTGGCCGGCATGCGGGCTGGTGCTTGCCGTATCGCTGACGGGGTGTGGTGGTGGCGACGGGTCCGGCGACCAGAACGTGTCGCGTACAACGGACAGTGCAGTCGTTTCCCCGGCCGGTCTTTCCTACCTCATGCCGGTCGCCGTATATCGAGTCGGTGAAAGCATCACGCCGAATACCCCGTCCAGTAGTGGTAGCGCGATTACCATATACAGCATATCGCCGGCGCTACCAGCCGGACTTGTACAAGATCCGCGCACTGGCGTCATCAGCGGTGTACCGTCCACGGTTGCGTCGAGCGAAATTTACACGGTGACGGGAAACAACGCTCAGGGAAGTGTCACGGCGCGGATGCAGATAGAGGTGAAGCCGCTTACCGTTGCTCCCGCAGCCATTGCCTACGGGAACGAAGCGATCATCCTCACCGCCGGTAAAGCCGTCACGGGCATCGTCCCCGTCACATCTGGCGGCGGGGCGGCGCAATTCACGATATCGCCGCCATTGCCGAGCGGGCTCGCACTTGATCCGGCGACCGGCGCAATCGTGGGAACGCCAACGGCAGCCACCGGCCCGGCTTCTTACCGGGTGACCGGCAGCAACAGCGCAGGCAACGCAACGACACAGTTCACGCTCGAAGTGCGAGAGGCAGTGGTCCCGCCATTGCATCTCGAGTATGCAAACCAGACCGTGACTTATAAAGTTGGCCAGGTGATTGCGCCGAATGTGCCGAAGTCGGCGGGCGGCAGCATTACGCAGTACGCGGTATCCCCGGCATTGCCTGAAGGGTTGAGTCTGAACGCGCAGACGGGCGCGATCGGCGGGACACCGACCCGTGCTCAAGGCCCGATGACATTCCTGATTTCGGGAAGCAACGGCGCGGGCACGATACAGGCACAACTGAATATTTCGGTGATCTTGGCGACGAGTGGTGAATGGGTGCCTGGCGGCAGCATGTTCGAGGCGCGGGCCTGGCATACGGCAACGTTGCTATCCAGCGGTGAAGTTCTGGTGGCGGGTGGAGTGGGTACGGGCGGGCTGGTTGACATGGCCGAGCGATACAACCCGGTAAACGGCGCATGGGCGCTTGCAGGAAAAATGCAGACCTCACGCACCGAACACACGGCAACCAGGCTGGCGAATGGCAAGGTGCTGGTGGCCGGTGGGACCACGACAAGGACGGCGGAATTGTACGATCCGTCAACCGGTACGTGGACCCCTGTCGGCCACATGAAGCGTGGGCGAAGTAAGGCGACATCGACACTGTTGCCGGACGGCAGGGTCCTGGTGGTTGGCGGCATCGAGATAGGCGATTTCGGCACCTACGTTGCCGAGGCCGAGTTGTTCGATCCAGTCAGCGGGACGTGGACGACCACCGGCAGTCTGAATGTCGCGCGGGCGCATCACATCGCAACGTTGCTGCCCGGCGGAAAAGTGCTGGTGGCGGGCGGGGGCAGTCCGGCCGGCATCACGGCGACGGCCGAGCTATACGATGTACGCAGTGGCACGTGGACCCTTGCTCGCGATATGAATGTCAAGCGATCCAGCCCGACCGCGGCGATGCTGCCGAATGGCAAGGTACTGGTGGCAGGCGGAACGAGTGCTTCGCTTACTGCTGAGCAGTATGATCCGGTGACCGGGGCCTGGACACTGACGGGGCCGATGGTCATGCCGCGTGTTGAAGCTCAAGCCACCGGGCTGCCGGATGGGCGTGTCGTCGTGACGGGCAACTACGACGCCAGTTACAGCGGGAATGGTACGTCGGCGGAGATTTTTGATCCGGCCACCGGGAACTGGGCTGCGATTGCGAATATGAGCGATCCACGATCGATGCATGCGGCCACGTTGTTGACCGATGGATCGGTGCTGGTCACCGGCAGTTACCATCACACGAGACTCTACGCGTCATCCGAACGATTCCGTTGATGCCGGATGCAAGCTGCGAGTCAATCAAGCAGCTACCGTTCTTGCCGGGTTGTCGGCGTATGTGCTCGGCTGGTTCCGACGCATCGCCGATAACTGCCCGGTCGCTCGTGGGAACGCACCGTGCGACGACTGCGTTGCAGCGAAAGCCCGCGCTTCAATCGTCGCTTGCTCGATAAAGCGCCTGCATCTGCGACAACGCTTCGAAGAATTGATCCTTGAGCGCTTGCGGCCCGAGGATTTTCACGTGTGCGCCGTACCCCAGCAGTTTCCGTGCGCCGTGCTCGATGGATTCGATCGGCATCAGGAACACCTTCCATCCCGGCGGTACCTCCGCGCTGCCGGTATCCTGCGACGCCGGCTCGGCCTTGACCCGCGCGTTGGCCAGCCAGGTCTCGCCGCGCGGCGACACGGCGATATGGGCAGTTAGCCGATTGAGGTCGGTTTCGTACCGGCTCATCGCGTCGCGCCAGTGCGTCGCGAGGTCGAATCGCGCGGGACGCTTGAAGCGGCGGCGCGTTGCGTCGAGTTCGAGGATATTCGCGAGCCGGAACGTGAGTGCGCCTGGCTTGCCGACCACTTTGGCAATCAGGTACCAGGCGCCGCCCTTGAGCACCAGGCCGAGCGGTTCGAGTTCGCGGCGGGACACGCTGCTCCAGCTCTGATACTTCACGTCGATACGATACGAACCCCACACCGCATCGGCGACTTCACGCAGGAATGCCGGCGTTTCCTGCGCCCGGTACCAATCCACGGTGTCGACGTGCAGCCGGCTGGCGACGCGATCGGCGTGCTCGCGTGAGCCGGGCGGCAGGCTGGCGATCATCTTCAGCCGCGCGGAAGTCGCCATACCGTCGAGGCCGAGTTCTCTCGCCGGCCCCGGCAAGCCCGCCAGAATCAGCGCATGCGCTTCTTGCTCGGTGAGCCCGGTGAGATCGGTACGCCAGCCGTCGCTCAACTGAAAGCCGCCGTTGCGGCCGCGATCGCCCCAGATCGGCACGCCGGCCGTGGAAAGCTGGTCGATGTCGCGCAGGATCGTGCGCTCGGATACTTCCAATGCTTCGGCGAGCGCCGGGGCGGTCATCCGGCCGCGCGCTTGCAGCATCATCATGATCGACAACAGGCGGCTCGCTTTCATGAGCGACACGTTACCGCAAATACCTGACATGAGGTGTCATGTTTTCGGCCTTATGCTGTGCCGCATTCCTGGTCTGTTTCATCGACGCAGGTTGCGCAGCATGACACCACAGGGGATCAAACGATGAAGATCATTTCCGGGCCGCTGAGCATGTTCGGGGCGAAGGTCGAGATTGCGGCGCACGAGAAGGGCATCGACTTCGAGCTGGTGATGGTGCCGTTCAGCCAGCAGCGCGGCTACGATCCCAGACATCCGGATGTGTTGCGCATCAACCCGAAGCGGCAGGTGCCGGTGCTGATCGACGGCGATCTGGAGCTGTTCGATTCCACGCAGATCTTCGAGTATCTCGAGGATCTGAAGCCTGATCCCGCGCTATGGCCGGCGCATCCGGCGGCGCGCGCGATCGCGCGTCAGCTCGAACACTGTAGCGACGAGATCTATTTTCCTCACGTCGTCCGGCTGATGGGGCTGGAGGGGACACCGGACGATCCGGCGGCACAGGCTGCGCGCGCCGAAGCGGCCCACTACTATCGGCGCATGGAGCGCGTGCTTGCGGATCGCGCGTTTCTGGCCGGAACGTATTCCTACGCCGACATCGCGTTCTACATGGCGCAGTTGTTCGGCGCGCGCAAGGGCGCACCGATGACGGACGAAACCCCCTGCCTGCTCGCGTGGCGTGAACGGATGACCGCACGTCCGGCGGTGCGCAAAGTCGCCGGTGCGATGGCCGGCTATCTTGCATCGATCGGGGAAGCGGTTCCCGATTTCCTTCGCGAGATCGACTAGCTGCGTTCGAGAGCGGGCAGGAGACGGCCTTCAGCCGCAGGGGCAACGGAAGGCCGCAGTGGCATTGTCGGCGTTCAGCCGCGGATGAACGCGAGCAGATCGGCGTTGATCGTCTCGGCATTGGACGTGGGCATGCCATGCGGGAAGCCCGCATACGTCTTCAACGTGCTGTTCCTCGCCAGCTTTGCCGACAGGAGACCGGTTGCGCAATCCGGGCGAGGTGTCGCCACCCGGCAAGGGCCGCCGCACGACCGTCAAATGATCCGACGCCGGCTTGGCGAGCGCCTGCCGCTCGCCCGGACGCAATCCGACGTGCCCCTCTACTCGGGGCCTTGACCTTAAAGTTGACTTAAATCTTAGAGTGCTTGCTGACGGCGGTGAGTCAGCGGGCATCGGGTGTTGCCTGCCACGGTCGATCATCGACGAGAGGCGACGAACATGGACAGGCGGTTTACACAGGTCGAATTCGGTCCACACAAGATTGACGTGCCGGAAGGCGGGTACTACGACCGGTTTCGGATGAACCCTGACCTCGACGAGGTGGCGCGCGATCCCGCGGCGGGGAACATCGATTTTTTCCGTCGGATTCCGAAGCGTCAGGTTGCGTCGAGGGTCGGCCCGACCTGGGCGCCGAATTTCTACTACCGTTCCAGCAGCATTCAGCTGCTGTTCCTTGCGCCGCTCGAACGCCTGCGGACTACGCTGCCGGTGCCGCTCGAGCCGCTGCGCGCGCTCCCCGGGTACGGGCTGGTCGCGCTGACCTTCTTCTCGTATTCGGTGTGCGACAACGATCCGTATGACGAAGTGTCGGTCGCGGTGGTGATCCGGCGGCCCGGCGCGACGGGGTCGCACGCGCTCGAACTGATCGACTCGATGCGGCGCCGGAGCTTCTTCGCGCACGTGCTGGCGCTGCCGGTCACCACGGAAATCGCGCGGGTGCGGGGCGTGCACGGCTATCAGCTGCCCAAGTGGCTCGCCGACATCGACGTGAACCTCGGCGCCACCGCCAGCGCCGGCATTTCAGGCCCGGGCGGCCGGCCGGACCTGAGCCTGAGCGTGCCGATGCCCGAGCTGACCGACGTCGCGTCGCAGTCGCACATGGGCACGTCGACGATGATCAATCGCATCGACGGCGAATGGCACCAGACATTAGTGCAGACGAATGCGCTATCGTTCGCCCAGCGCCTGCTGCCGCGCAACGTCGAGCTCGTGCGGCACGGCGGTCCGTTGAGCCAGCTGCTCGACGGGCTGGGCGCGTCCACCATCCTGCGTCTCGACGTGGTGAAGGACGCGCAACTGGTGCTGAACCTGCCGACCCCGTTGAAGGCCTTCGATGAACCCGGAAAGCAACACTGACGCCACGCAACGCCGCGGCACGCCCGCGCGAAGGAATCGCCCATGACCCGGCCGACCCACGATCTCGTCGTATTTGGCGCCACCAGTTTCGTCGGGCAGATTCTTGCCCGCTACCTGTCCGAGTACCTGTCGGGCTCCGGAGAGACGCTGCGCTGGGCCATCGCCGGCCGCTCCGAAGCCAAGCTCAGGCAGGTACGGGATTCGCTGGGCGCGGCCGGGCAGTCGGTGCCGATCATCGTTGCCGACGCGGCCGACGAAGCGCAGCTTCGCGCGCTCTGCGCGCAGACGCGGGTGGTCGTGTCCACCGTCGGCCCCTACGCGCTTTACGGGGAACCGCTGGTCAGGGTCTGCGCGGAAACCGGCACCGACTACTGCGACCTCACGGGCGAGACACAGTGGATCAAGCGGATGATCGACAAGTACGAGCCCGCGGCTAGGCAATCCGGCGCGCGCATCGTCCATTGCTGCGGCTTCGATTCGGTGCCGTCGGACATGGGCGTGTTCTTCCTGCAGCAGCAGGCGCGGCAGCAGTGGGGCGTGCCGGCCGCGCAGGTGAAGATGCGGGTGAAAACGCTGAAGGGCGGCGCGTCGGGCGGCACGGTGGCGAGCGTGATCAACGTCGTCCGGGAAGCGGCAGCCGATCCCGCGTTGCGCCGGGAACTGCTCGATCCTTATTCGCTGTGCCCGAAGGGGCATGGCTTCACGATGCGCCAGCATGCGGTGCGATCCGCCGCATTCGATCGCGATTTCGATGCGTGGATCGCCCCCTTCGTGATGGCGGCGGTGAACGAGCGGGTCGTGCATCGCTCCAATGCGCTTGCCGGCAACGCGTACGGCAGCCGCTTCACGTATGACGAAGCAGTGATGACGGGCACGGGCCTCAAGGGCCGCCTGACCGCGGTGACGATGGTGGCCGGCCTTGGCGCGTTCATGGTGGGTGTCCTCGTCAAGCCGGTGCGCAGCCTGATGGAGCGCTTCCTGCTGCCGAAGCCCGGCGAGGGGCCGAGCCCCGCGGCGCAGCTGGCCGGCCGCTACGATCTGCGCTTCTTCGGCCGTACCGACGACGGAAAGACCTTGCGCGTGAAAGTCACCGGGGACCGCGATCCGGGCTACGGCTCCACCGGCAAGATGCTCGGCCAGGCCGCGATCAGTCTCGCTCTGGATTGCGCGGGCGACGGCGTCAAGACAGGCCGCGGCGGCGGCTTCTGGACGCCCGCGACGATGTTCGACGCGCGCTACATCGAGCGGCTGGTGCGCCATGCGGGGCTGCGTTTCGAGGTGATTTGAGCGCGCGCCCTCCGCTCGCCATTCGACAGGAAGCCGATAAAGATCGGATTGCGAATCAACATCGGGAGACAGCTGACAATCACGACGGGGCTGATGGCCGGACCGATCCGGCCAGGGAGTATCGGAACATGAAGATCGGGGAACTGGCGGAACGCACCGGCCTGACTCCTTCGCGCATCCGCTTTTACGAACGCATCGGTCTGTTGACGCTCGTCGAACGCGCAGCGAACGGCTATCGCACGTATCCGCAGGAAGCGGTGACGGTGCTCGATCTGATCACGGCCGCGCAGAAGGCGGATTTCAGTCTCGACGAGATTCGCACGATGATGCCGGCCGACCTCGCGCAGTGGCCCTGCGATGCGTTGCTGGATGCACTCTGCCGCAAGGTGCAGGACATCGAGGCGCTGGAGGCGCGGCTCGCGCGAAGCAAGGCGCAGGTCATGTCGCTGATCGCCGAGATCGCCGCGAAGCCGGAGTCGGTCGATTGTGCAACCCATGCGAAGCGATTGCTGTCGCGGATTCCGCCGGGGAATGCAGTGGAGGGTGGTGGCGGTGAGGTGACGACCGCCGCCGCCGTCGATCGTGATGACGCGGTTGTGCGCCGGTCGACCCGCGCTTAGGCGGCGCGCCGGCGCATCACATTACAGCAACGCGACGACCTGTTCCGCGGTCGCCTTCGCCGATTGCGGATTCTGGCCGGTCACGAGTCGGCCGTCGACGACGACGTTCGACGTGAACGGCAGCAGCGCCTTCTCGTAGCGCGCGCCACGCTCCTGCATCTGCTGCTCGACGTTGTAGGGCACCTTCTTCGCGACGCCGGCCAGGATTTCCTCCACCCACGAGTAGCCGGTGATCCGGCGTCCGGCAACCAGCAGCGAGCCGTCCGACAGCGTCGTGTTCAGCAGCCCGCAGTAGCCGTGACAGACCGACGACACGATGCCGCCCCGCTCGTAGATCTCGCGCGTGAGCCGCTGCAGCCCCGCATCGTCCGGGTAGTCCCACATCACTGCATGGCCGCCGGTGAAGTAGATCGCATCGAAATCGGCCGGATCGATCTCGTCGGGGCGCGCGGTGTGGGCCAGCAGCGCCGCGTTGGCCTGGTCGGCGCGCCACGCTTTCGCGGCGGCGTCGGCATGCGGCCATTTGAGCGAGCGCGGTTCCAGCGGCGACTCGCCGCCCTTGGGGCTCACGAGCCGCTGCTCATAGCCTTTCGTCGCGAAGATGTGATGGGCGTGGGTCAGCTCGGACAGCCACAGGCCGGTCGGTTGCGACGGATCGGCGTAATGCGCGACGTTGCTGACCACGTGAAGGATGCGCTTGCTCATGATGCGGTTTCCCTTTCATCGGCCACGGGCGGGCGTCCGCGACGCACCGCCGGATTGTCGGATGGCAGTCCCCATACCCATGACCTCGATACGCTGCCGAGGCAAACCATAACCTTTAAGCAAAGTTGAAGGTCAAGGCCTTTTCGTTTTCGCTGCCCGCGCAGGGGCCGCAGGCAGCACGAGGCCGTCCAGCAAGGTGGTCAGTGCATCTTCGATCGCGTGATCGCCGACCTTCTCGCGCACCAGCCGCCCGTCGATCGCCAGCATCGTCAGGCCATGCAGATGCGCCCAGCAGGCGGTCGCCTGGCCAAGCGCCGGGCGCGGACGGATCGTGCCGGCGCGCTGGCCGTGTTCCAGGATGTCGACGACCAGCAGGAACGGCGCCTGCACGCGCGGATCGAGATGGATGTCCGTGGGCTCCCCGGCATCCGCGGCAAACATCAGTCGATAGAGATCCGGGTTGCGCTGGCCGAACGCGAGATGGGCGTAAGCGAGCGCGAGCAGCACGTCCGGTGCGTCCGCCGCGGGATCGACGGACGCGGCGAGGTCTTCGTGCAGCCGATCGAAGCCGATCAGCGCGAGCTCGTGCAGCAACGCGGCCTTGTCCGGGAAATGCCGGTAGGGCGCCGAGTGGCTGACGTTCGCGCGCCGCGCGATTTCGCGCAGCGTGAACTGCCAGCCCTGTTGCTCCTGCAGCGTGTCGAGCGCCGTTTCGATGATCGCGCGACGCAGATCCCCGTGGTGATAAGCCTTTTGCCCGGCGTCCGCATCCACATCCGACGACATCGCGTTGCTCCTATGTTGACAGGGAACACATTGTGGTCCTATGATCCGCCGCATGCAAGTTGACAGTGTCTACATCGACACAACCTCGTGAGGTGCACCATGGCCGTTTCCGCAGAATCCAGCTCGAGCTTCGACCCGGCGGTGTTGCTGTCCCGCCAGCGCAACGCGTTCGTCAGCGAGGGGCCGCCGAGCGTGCAGCAGCGCAAGGCCCGGCTCGCGCGGCTGCGCGCCGTGGTGCTCGCGTATCGCCGCGAAGTGGAGGAGGCGATCAGCGCCGATTTCGGGCATCGTTCGCGACACGAGACCGCGATCATGGAACTGGTCGGCGTGGTCCAGGCGATCGACTACCTGACGCGCAACCTGCGCCGCTTCACGAAGCCGCAGCGCCGGCACGTCGGGCTCCTTTATCGGGCCGGGCAGGCGCACATCGAATACCAGCCGCTGGGTGTGATCGGCGTGATGGCGCCGTGGAATTACCCGTTCGCGCTCACGCTCATTCCGCTGGCCACCGCGCTGGCCGCGGGCAACCGCGCGATGCTCAAGCCGTCGGAACTGACGCCGCGCACCAGCGAAGTGATGCGCCGGATGCTCGCGGAAACCTTCCCGAGCGAAGAAGTCGCGGTCGTGCTTGGCGGCCCGGAAGTCGGCGCCGCCTTCAGCGGCTTGCCGTTCGACCATCTGCTGTTTACCGGCAGCACGCAGGTGGGCCGCAAGGTCATGAAGGCGGCCAGCGACAATCTGGTGCCGGTGACACTCGAACTCGGCGGCAAGAGCCCGGCGATCGTCGCGAGAGGGCACGTCGATGGCCGGACGATGTCCAGCATCGTGTTCGGCAAGCTGTCGAACGCCGGGCAGACCTGCGTCGCGCCCGACTATGCGCTCGTGCATGAAGACGACCTCGACGCGTTCGTTGCGCAATACGATGCGGCCGTCGCGCGCTTCTACCCGGACGGGCCGACCAGCCCGGATTACACGTCGATCGTCAGCGACCGGCATTTCGATCGCCTGAAAGGTCTCGTCGACGAAGCGCGCAGCAAGGGCGCACGCGTGATCGAGGCGGGCGTGAACCCTCGGCAGGCGGCCACCCGCAAGCGGACGCTCGCGCCCACGCTGATCGTCGGGGCCGGCGAAGATACCACCGTGATGCAGGAAGAAATCTTCGGGCCGATCCTGCCCGTGCGCACGTATCGCACGATCGACGAAGTCGTCGACTACGTGAATGCGCGTCCGCGGCCGCTCGCGCTGTATTACTTCGGCGCGCAGGACAGCGACTGCGAATCGTTGCTGAAGCGCACCACGTCGGGCAACGTCGGCATCAACAACACGCTCCTGCATGTCGCGCAGGAAGACTTGCCGTTCGGCGGCGTCGGTCCGAGCGGGATGGGCGCGTATCACGGCATCGAGGGATTCCGCGCGATGAGCCATGCCAAGGGCGTGTTCGTGCTGGGGCGCTGGAACCTGCCGAGCCTGCTGCGCGCACCGTTCGGCAAGCTCGCGGATCTGTCGCTGGCGGCATTGCTCGGGCGCAGCCGGGAACCGGAGGGTGTACGCGCGGGTTTGAGCGCCAAGCGCTGAGGCCGACGACGCAACGCGACCGGCGCGCGGCTGTTCCGCCAGCAGCGCGCCGTTGTGGTCGAAGGGGAATGCGGTGGTGAGCGCCTGGATCGACCCTCGACCGTGAAGGACGCCCGTTAAGGCCTGCTGCGCGTGCCGGCTCCGTTGCGAATGGCGGTTTCATCGAGAATCGTCGCGGCGAATTCGACGGCGGCCGGCATCTCCGCGTCGTGCATCATCACGAATTCCATTTCCGGCAGCACCGGCAAGCCTTCGGACACGCCCAGCTCGCGGAGCGTATCGTCGATCGCGCTGCGCGGCACCGGCGCGATCGCGATGCCGGCGCGTGCAATCGTCCGGATGCCCGTGACGCTCGGGCTTTCGCAGGCGATGCGATAGCGCATGCCAGCGAGTGCGAGCGCCTTGATGGCAGCGCCCCGGTACGGGCACGGATCGGGGAAGCACGCGAGCGGCACGTCGCCTTCCGGCAGCGGCTCATGGCGCGCGAACGCCCAGACGAGCGGTTCTCGCCACAACGTCGCGCCCTGGCCCATGTGCGCGCACCGGCTGCCGATCACGAGATCGAATTCGCCGTCAGCGTGCCGTCGAAACAGGCTGTCGCCGACGTCGACCGTCAGGTTCAGCCGCAAGCCGCGCCGCGCGACGCCATGGCGGCGCATCACGTCGGGAAGCCAGCCTCCCGCAACCTCCTCCGAGGCGCCGATGCGCAGCGTGACATCGACTGCGTTGCCGGCGCCCAGCCTCGTCCTCGCTTCCTCGCTCAGATTGAGCATCGCGCGCGCGTAGCCGAGCAGCATCTGGCCATGCTCGGTGAGCGATACGCTGCGCGTATTGCGCACGAGCAGCGCCCGGCCGACCTGCTCCTCGAGACGAACGATCTGGGCGCTGACCGCGGATTGGCTGAGGTTCAGCCTGCGACCTGCGCCGGTAAAGCTCCGCACGTCGGCGACGGCGACAAACGTATGAAGCAGCGACGTGTCGAGGGGCGGGGTCATTGATCACCAATCCGGGTTAATTCAATCAATTCATATCGTTTCCGGATTATAGGTCGATCCGATAGGCTGGGAAGTGCAGTGGGCGACCGCGCATCCCGCGCGTCGCCGTCACTTTCGGCAAGGACCGTTTTCATGACACGCGTGCTCTATATCGAAGGCTCACCCAACAAGGACTATTCGGCATCCATCGACGTGTGCAATGCCTTTCTCGACGCGTATAAGCACGCTCATCCCGATCACGAGATACAGAAGCTCGACATCTGGAACCTGGCGATACCCGAATTCGACGAAGCCGCGCTGGCCGCGAAATATGCGGGATTGAGCGGCAAGGCGTTGACGCCGTCTCAGGCGACGGCATGGCAACGGATCGAGCAGCTCGCGGCGCCGTTCCACGAAGCGGACAAGTTGCTGTTCGGCGTGCCGCTGTGGAATTTCAGTATTCCGTACAAACTCAAGCACCTGATCGATGTGATCTCGCAGAAGGACGTGCTGTTCACGTTCGACGGAGCAGGTTTCGCCGGCAAGCTGGCCGGGAAAAAGGCGGCGGTGGTCTACGCGCGCGGGCTCGGTTATCAGTCGCCGGGCTCGTTTACGCCGGCGGCCGAGTTCGATCTTCAGCGCCCGTACATGGAGACCTGGCTCAGGTTCGTGGGCGTGAAGGACGTCACGGGCATCGTCGTCGAGCGCACGTTGTTCGGCCCCGATGGAACGGTCGATCGCAGTCGCGCGATCGACGAAGCCCGCACGATCGCGCGAACGTTCTGACGCTGCCGACCGGAGCATCCGGCGCATCCGGCGCGCCAGCGAAGCGCGCCCGCCGGTTGCATCGGCACGCGGCGCGGTGGCCGGACTCAGCGCCCGCCGCGCGCGATGGCAAGCGCGACGCCGAAGCCCACGAGCAGGCAGCCGAAGGTGCGGTCGATCCAGTGCCGCAGCGCCAGCAGGCGGTCACGGACGGCCGTCGCGGAGAAGCACAGGGCCACCAGGCTGAACCAGCCGGCATGGGCGACCGCGATGAACGCGCCGTAGCCGATCTGCACGATCAACGGCGTGTCGGGCCGCACGGCCTGCATGAACAGGCTGACGATGAACACCGTGGTCTTGGGGTTCAGCGCATTGGTCAGGAAGCCGGTGCGCAGCGCGGCCAGGTCGGACAACGGTGCGACCCGCGTGTCGGGCTGCCCGTTGCCGGCCTTCGTCATGAGCATCTTCACGCCCAGGTAGATCAGGTAGATCGCACCGACCAGCTTGACGGCATTGAACAGCCACAGCGACTGGCGGATCAGCAGGCCGACGCCCAGCAGCGTGTAGCTCACGTGCACGGTCACGCCGAGCCCGATACCGAGCGCGGTGAGCACGCCGGAGCGGCGCGACAGCATCAGGCTGTTGCGCGTGACCATCGCGAAGTCCGGCCCCGGGCTGATCACGGCCAGCAGCGTGATGGTGACTACAACTATCAGTTCGGTCATCGTGTTGTCCTTGCGATTGATGGCTTGATGGCGCAATATTATGGGTCATGTTCGATCGGGAAAAGCGATGATTTCTGACCAGGATGGTGAGTTTGACTCACAATCCGTTCGCGCCAACCTGCCCTCGCTGATGGCGTTGCGCTGCTTCGAGGCGGCGGCGCGTCACGAGAATTTCAGCCGTGCCGCCGACGAGCTGTGCCTGACCCATGGCGCGGTCAGCCGCGCGGTGCGATTGCTCGAGGATGACCTGGGCGTGGCGCTGTTCGAGCGGCGCAGCCGTCGGGTGTTCCTGACCGACGCGGGCCGCAAGCTGGCGCAGGCCGTCCATGACGGGTTGGGGCTGATGCGTCACGCCGCGCAGGAATTGCGCACCGAGGCTGCCCGGGCGCGGCGCTGGGTTCTGTCTTGCGAACCGACGCTGCTGATGCGCTGGCTGATTCCGCGCTGGCCGGATTTTCAGGCGCGGCATGCGGGCGTCGACATTCACCTGGCTGCGGCGGGCGGCCCGTTTTCATTCGACAGCGGCATCGACATGGCGATTCGGCGCAACGACTTTGCGTGGCCAGCGGGCTATCACGCGGAGCGGCTGTTCGCAGAGAAGGTGGGGCCGGTCTGCCGGCCGGATAAGGTCGATGCGTGGTTTTCCGCGCGCCGTGGTGATCGTTCGTTGAAGGCGGGCGTGCCGCAATTGCACACGCGGACACGGCCGGACGCGTGGAAGGAATGGGCGGCGGCGAATCAGCCGGCCGCGGGCGGACGCGGGCAGAGGTTCGACCATTTCTATTTCAGTCTGCAGGCGGCGGTCGCGGGGCTCGGTGTCGCCATCGGGCCGTGGCATCTCGTTCGCGATGATATTGAAAGCGGTGTGCTGGTCGCGCCGATGGGGTTCGTCGAGGATGGCTCGCATTACGCCTTGTTGACACCGGAGCCGGTGGTGGCCGGGAGCGCGCAGGCGGATGTGCTGGGGTGGTTGAGGGCGGTGGTTTGACGGTTCGCGTCAGTGCGCAGAGGGGTGGTTGACGTCGCGCGCCCCCATCGAAGGGGCGTGGTGAAGACGGGCGCAGGTATCGCGATCGGCCGCTGCGCCCGGTATCGCAGGCCCTGGTGATGGCCGTCGCTACGGCCTCGAATCCGGCGCGAAGGTCTTGCCCGTCACGTCCGCGATGAAATCGATGGCCGCGCGAATCGACGGCGAATGCCTGAGATCGGCGTGCACGACCAGCCAGATTTCGCGGGAGTACGGTTCTGCGTCGAACGGCAAGCGCTGCAACCCGGGATCGCCGTCGCCCATGAACACGGGCAGGCCCGCCACGCCGATTCCTGTACGGGCCGCTACCAGCTGTGTCGTGATGTCGCTGACTTCGCACGCGATGCGGCGACCTCGCGCGATCGACTCGAGCCACTTCTGATGCGGCATTTCCGCGAATTGCGCGTCGTAGCAGATGAAAGCCCAATCGTCGGGCGTCGACGCGTGCGCATAGTCGCGACTCGCATAGAGCCCGAAAGCCATCTCGCCCAGCTTGCGCGTCACGTTTTGCGGCTCCTCGGGGCGGAACAGGCGCACGGCGATATCCGCTTCACGACGGGCGAGCGATACGCTTTGCGCCTGACTGGCCATCGACAGCCGAATGCCCGGATGCAGTTGCGCGAATGCATACAGGTGATTTGCGTAGAAATTGTTGGCGAGCACGGGCGGCACGCTGATCGTCACGGTACCGTGCATCGGCAGGTGTTCCGTGAGCGCGAGCCGCTCGATCGCAAACGCGTGCTCCTCCATTTTCCCGGCGAACTCGAGAATCTGCCGGCCGGCGGCGGTCGGCCGGCACGCGCGCGGCAACCTGTCGATCACACGCATCTTCAATTCGGATTCGAGTGCGGCCAGGCGACGGCTGACGGTCGCATGGTCGACATTCAATCGCCTGGCGGCCGCGGACAGACTCCCCGCCTGAGCGATGGCAACGAAGTAACGCAGGTTTTCCCAGTCGAACATCGGTGCATTTTCTCCAGGTAGCTGTGCCGTTTTGCGGAATATTCGCACAGAAGGCGATCCTCTACGCTTCAATCCTCCGAATGCGAAGGATTGCCGATGCAGACATCATCCACACATCACCCGCGGCTGGTTCAAACGGCGGCGTGCCTCGGTTATGCGGTCGTCCTGATCGACGTCAGCGTCGTCAACGTTGCGCTCGATGCGTTACGAACGGCCTTTGGCGCAGCGCTCACCGACCTGCAATGGGTCGTCAACGCGTATGCGCTCGTGTTCGCGGCGACCCTGCTGATGGCGGGTGCCCTCGGCGACCGGCTGGGTGCAAAGCGCGTGTTCATTGCCGGTTACGCGATCTTCACGCTGTCGTCGATCGGCTGCGGCATGGCGCACGCCATGGGCGCGTTGATCGCCTGGCGTCTCGTTCAGGGGATCGGCGCGGCGCTGCTGGTGCCGAACTCGCTGGCCGTGCTGCGTCTCGCGTTCGACGACGCGGCAGCGCGTAGCCGCGCGATCGGCTGGTGGGGCGCCGGCGGCGGCATTGCGCTGGCAGCGGGGCCGTTGGCCGGCGGGCTGCTCATCGCTGCAGTCGGCTGGCGCAGCATTTTCCTGGTCAACGTGCCGGTCGGCATCGCCGGTATCTGGATGACGTGGCGGTTTGCGCCTGACACCAAAGTGCAGGGCGGCCGGAGCCTCGATCTTCCCGCGCAACTGACCGGTGCGTTTGCGCTGGCGGCGCTCACGTTCGCGTCGACCGAGATCAGTGCGCTGGGGTGGCGCAGTCCGGTCATCGTGAGTGCGTTCGTGTCGTGCGTTGCGTTGGGCATCGCGTTCGTCCGGCTGGAAGCACGCAATCCGGACGCGATGCTGCCGGCCGCGTTGTGGCAGGACCGGATCGTCCGCAGTTCGATCGTGATCGGCGCGATCGCGAATCTGGTTTTCTACGGCATCGTCTTTACGTTGAGCCTGCTGTTTCAGTCGGTCTGGCATATGACGCCCGTGCGCACGGGTGTCGCGTTTCTGCCGATGATGGGTGTGCTGATGGTTGTGAGCATCGTTGCCGGGCGACTGACCGGCAGGCTGGGGGCACGTACGCTCGCGACGGCCGGGTTGTCGATTTCCGCGGTCGGTTATCTGGCGATGTGGCCGGCAATCGCGGCGCAATCCAACGGGTTGCTCGCGATCCCGATGCTGCTCGCCGGCAGCGGCATCGCGCTGACGATACCGACCATCACGAATGCCGCGCTCGCGGCGGTGAGCGGTGCGCAGTCCGGTGTGGCGTCGGGGTTGTTGAATACGGCGCGACAGGTGGGCGGCGTGATGGGCGTCGCGTTGTTTGGCTTCTTCGTTCACGACGCAGGGGGCGGGGCGTTTGCTTGCGGGATGGAGCGGGCGTTGATCGTTTCGGTTCTGTTGCTGGCAGTGGGTGCGGTGATGGCGTGGCGGAATCTGGGACAGGCAGCCGAGACGATTTTTCAGGGGCGAGCGGCGAGTACGGCCACGCGCTTTTCCGACGCGGAGCGTTGAGGACCGTGACGGGGTTCGGCGCCGGGGCAGGTTTGGGGCGGTTGAGATCCGCTTCGGCTGGCTTCGGCGTGCCGTGGGCGTTGGGTGAACCTTCGGCAGCCGATTCCCGCTCGCTCGATCTGGATGGCGTGTCGTCAAGCGCTCGCCTGGCCTTTGCGATTCCCGATGCTCAGGCGTCTCGCTCGCGCAGCATCCAGCGCGTCAGTTCTCGAATCTGATCGATCGTGACGCGCTCGTGCAGGATCAGCGTGCGTAGATAAACGGCGCCGATCAGGCAATGAAGCAGGGGCATTGGATCCGCCCCCTGCGGCCATTCGCCCATTTTTGTGGCGCGGTCGAAAATCGGCTGAACCGCCGAAAAGCGGTTCGTCCACAACCTGCGCAGTTCGCCCGCCACGGCCGCATCGTTGTACGTGGCCAGCACGAACTGAATGGCAGACCGGCCCACGCCCGTTCGCAAGTAGCGCGCGGTTGCCGACAGCAGCGCTACGAGATCCCCGTGAAGCGAGCCCCGATCCGGTATCGCGATGTGCTCGGCAAAAAGCTCGAAGGCGGCCTCCATCATCAGCCCTTCCTTGCTCTTCCAGCGGCGATAGATCGAACTCTCATGCACGCCCGCGAGCGCAGCGATGGCGCCGATGTTGAGCCCCTCGAAGCCCGCTGTCTGCAATTGGGCAATCGTGGCGGAGATCACGGCTTCACGGACGCGTGCGCTGCGGCCGCCGAGGCGGCGACGGGGCGACGGCGATTCTGGTTCGGCTGACTTTGGCATGAGCGGATTTTACACATCGTTGCATCGACTGCCCGCGTCGCCACGGCAGTCCGACCACGAGCACGACCCTGAGCGATGGCCGACGGGCATGCGGTAAACACTAACGCAAGTTTACTTGCGTTAGTGGCGCGAGTCGGGAAACATGGCAACTCGTTCACCAGCGCAACGGAGGTTCAAGTGAAAGCAGTGTCGTTTTTCAAGTCGGGTGCAGAGGTGGCCAGCGAGGACATCCTCAGAATGGAGGTTAAAAGGGCGCGTTACATGATGGCCTTGCTCATGGAGAAACTGGGGGCGGACGGCATGGTCAGCCTGTTCGCGAAGGAGATCGCGGAGCACGAATCGAACGAGAAGGATTGGTCGCTGCGCGCGAATGGTCGCTTCAGTTCGTCCGTTGCCGAAGCACACGTCGCGGTGGGGACCAGCGCCGAATTCGTGAGCTGGTTCTGGGAGGGGTATGGCGGGTCGAACAGCCCGGCAATGCTCCGTGCTCACCCCGAGCATCTCGGTGCACTGCCGCTCCCGGACGGGCGTGTCGGCATTCTGGAAGTACCGGGCCATAGCAAGTCGCCGGCCCTCCTGAGGTTCCGCCATCTGGATGACTGGAGTGGTATCCCGATCGAACTGGCGCCCGATATGCCGCATCGCATGATGGGGCGCGTCGAGACACCCGACGGTGTGACCGTCGGTTACTTGCTGCACCAATTCAGGGACACGCTGCCGGGGTTCGATGCGCGGCTGGAGATCTTCTGGCCGTCGACCGCGCCGGAAGAACTCGTTCACGGACACTCGGACCACCTGATGGTCGAGTGGTGCAACTGGTTCGAGCTGTATGCCCTCTCGCGGACGCAAGCCAACGACTTGATGCCGCTGGCGCTTTCCGTGAATACGTAACCACCCCATCGGTTCGCGTACTTCGAGCGGGCAAGTGCGGCGCCGGGCTGCTGGTGCGGGGTATCAAGCAGCAACGGAAGCACGCTGACGCTTCGCCACGTCACCGATGTCGTGAACCGATTGCGGCTGATGCACGTGCGCAATTTGCGATCCGATTCGTTGGCGGCGTCGCAAGCGGCATCGATTCCGGGCCCGGCGCAGCTCAAGCAAAGCCGTCCGTCCGGCGTGCATGCCTGGCAGCACTGAGGAAAGAAGCCGAAGCGGCTATCGGCCCGACTTCATTTGATCGCCATAAGCCGAGCGCCGCATGCAGTCCGATCTTCATTAATTATTTTGTAGTCCTGCATGAATGGAGGAGACATAAAAACGTGAGCAAGATGCAAACAATCCGTCCGATGCTGCTGATCCCTGTCTCGGTCGCCGCATTGGGTCTGCCGTCACAAGCGCATGCGCAAAGTCACGTCACGCTGTACGGTGTCGTGGATTCCGGTGTGATGTACACGAGCCGGTCCTTCGACGCTGGAACGGGTGCCAGTGGCCCGCATCAGGTATCGGCAACGGACGGCGCGATGTCGGGGTCGCTCTTTGGTATCACCGGTGTCGAGGAGTTGGGCGCCGGTACGAAGGCGATCTTTACACTGGAAAGCGGCTTTACGACGAACAATGGGGCGCTGGGCAACTCGAACGGGAATTTCTTCGGACGGCAAGCCTTCGTTGGACTGTCCGGGCGCTACGGTACCGTCAAGGCCGGTCTGCAATACTCGCCGTTCGGGCTCGCGATCGTCGACACGGACGCACGGCATGCGGCGTTCTTCGGAAGTCAGGCCGGCATTTACATGGGCAATTTTTTCGCGACCGGCATTTTCGTCGCGAATGCCGTGTCCTATACGAGCCCGACGATCGCCGGCATACAGGCGAGTGCATTGCTTGCGCTGGGTGGCGATCCGAACGGATTTCAGGCGGGGCGCCAGTATGCGGCTCGCGTCAGGTACGAATGGAAAGACCTGGTCGTGAACGCGGCTCTCTTCAGTGGAAATCCCGGTGGGTCAGCCAGCGTTTCCACTCCCTTTCCATCAACGATCGAATTCAGCGGACGAACGATCGGCGCGAGCTATACGTGGGGCGGCGCGACACTGAAGGGATCGTACACAAGCTACAAGATCGCCGGCTCCTTCAACGAGAAAGTCTACGCTGCGGGTGGCGAATATCTGATCACGCCGTCACTGTCCACTGACCTGGGCGTTTGGTACATGCGGGACAGCAACGACTCGGCGAACCATTCGTTGCTGGCGTCTGCCGGGCTGCACTACTTTCTGTCGAAGCGTACGACCTTGTATGGCTCCGCCGCATGCGTGAACAACCACGGGTTGATGCACACCGGATTCACGGTGAATGGCGCGCTGTACGAGCCAACCGGCAGCAGTGTGGGCGTCGTCGCTGGTGTTCGTCACCTCTTCTAGCGCATCCGAAAAACACATGCCGTGAAATCGCCGCCAGCAAAAAGCGCTGGCGGCGATTTCACGAATGCGTCCTGGCTATTGGGGGGCGGCGTTCAAGCACGGTGTGCGGACGCCGCGAGTCGATCGACGGGGCGCTTCAACGCGCGAGGACCACACTCATGATCCTCGCGTTGTCTCAGGGGGCGATTGCGAAATGACTTGCGGTCATTGCGCGCTTTCCGCGGACGATACCGGCAATACGGTTCCATGGTTGGTGCCGAAACCGATTCGTGCAAAACCATCGCGTTCGCACCAGCCCCGGAAAATGACGGTATCGCCGTCGTCGAGGAAAGTGCGGCTTTCGCCATTGCCGATATCGACGGGTTGCGTGCCGCCGGCCGTGAGTTCGATCAACGCACCGGCTTCGCCCGACGACGGGCCCGAGATGGTGCCGCTTCCCAGCAGGTCGCCAGGCTGGAGGTTGCAGCCGCCCATCGTGTGGTGCGCGATCATCTGCCCCAACGTCCAGTATTGATGCCGGAAACTGGTGTGCGTCAACGTGCGCGGCTGGCGTCCTTGCGCGTGCTGGCGCGCGCTGAGGATCGACGCCTCGAGCTGGATGTCGAACGCACCGGCCGCGCTGTTGTTGTCGGAGGACAGGTAATCGAGCGGCTGCGGGCGTTCGGCGACGCGTGACCAGGTGGTGCGGTACGGCAGCAATGCTTCGAGGGTGACCAGCCAGGGCGATATCGTCGTCGCGAAATTCTTCGCGAGGAATGGCCCGAGCGGCTGCATTTCCCACGACTGGATGTCGCGCGCGGACCAGTCGTTCAGCAGGCAGAGCCCGAAAATATGCCGTTGAGCATCACGCAGCGGGATGGAATGACCGCGCGGATTGCCGACCCCCATCACCGCGCCCAGTTCCAGCTCGTAGTCGAGCCGGCGACAGGCGTCGTGAACGGGCGGGGCGGACGGATCCGGGCGGTATTGTCCCATTGGCCGGTGGACCTGTTGACCGCTGACCCCGATCGACGACACGCGGCCATGATAGGCGATGGGCAACCAGTCGAAATTCGGGCTGATCGCCATGCCGAGCGGGCGGCTGCAGTTCACCGCATGATCGAGCGAGGTGTAGAAGTCGGTGTAGTCGCCGATACGCACGGGCACGGTGTACTCGGCTTCCGCTTGCGATACCAGCGTCTTCCGTACGGCCGGCTCATGTGGACTGCCGGCCCGCAGCAGGTCGAAGAGTGCATGGCGCAGTGCCTGCCAGGCAGTCGGCCCCATCTCGAGCAGCGCATTCAGTGTGGTTGCCTCGGCCGCTCGCACGGCGTCGAGTGCCAGGCCGTCCATGCAGCCCGCCTGCCGTAACGCAGCGAGGTCGACGATCTGGTCGCCGATCGCGATCCCGCCGCGCCAGGTTTCATCGCGACCCCGGCGGCGAAACACGCCGAGCGGCAAATTCTGCAACGGAAAGTCGGTCCCCGCCACGTTGGCCGCTTCCAGCCAACTGCGTTGCGTGGCGTCATGTGTGTGATTCAGTTCCATTGAGGCTCCTCGCCTATACGGTTCGATGCGGGTCGCAAGCTGTTGCATTGAGGGCGTCGTCGAAAATCGCGACTGCGCGAGTCCAGCCAGCGGAGGCGCCCCGGATTTTGTGCGGGAAGCACGAGATGAAGAAGCCGTGAGGTGGCAGAACCTCGAGATTGTGGAGTTTTTCCAGGTGGCAATAACCGATCTTGCGGCCGGCCTTGTGCCCTTCCCAGATCAGCGACGCATCACGCGTTTCGGCATACTTTTTCGCGGTATGGGTGAAGGGCGCGTCCCAGCTCCACGCGTCGGTGCCAGTCAGGCGCACACCTCGTTCGAGCAGGTACATGGTCGCGTCGAAGCCCATGCCGCAACCCGAGGAAACATAGTCGGGTTGTCCATAGCGCTGGCCTGCACGCGTGTTGACGACGACGATTTCAAGCGGCTTGAGTTCGTGGCCGATGCGCGCAAGCTCGGCTTCGACGTCGGCAGCGGTCACGACGTAGCCATCGTCGAAGCCGGTGAAATCAAGCTTCACGCCGGGCTGGAAACACCAGTCGAGCGGGACTTCGTCGATCGTTGTCGAACGCTCCCGCTCGCCCTTCGAATCGTTCATCGTGCTGTGGAAGTGATAGGGCGCATCCAGATGAGTCCCGTTGTGTGTGCTCAACTGGATGTGTTCGATGGCCCAGCCTTCGCTGTCCGGCAGGTCGGTTTCCTGCAGTCCGGGAAAGAAGGCTGTCACGGCTTTGGCCGTATTCCGGTGCGTCAGATACTGAATCCTGGGGCCGTAACCCGGTGGATCGGAAATGACGTCGTTTTCCAGATAGATCGAAAGATCGACGAAGCGTCGTGTCATGTGCGGTTGCTCCTGGTTTGGGGGACTTACCACCGACGCCGCAGAGCGGCGTTCACGTTATGCAGACTGTACGATCGTACAGTCAGTATCGTGTTGGTGTAAACTGGCGCCGCGTAATGAACGGAAGGGCATGCGCGGCAATCGGGCCACAGGACAGCGGAGAAACCATGCAAGCGAAGGAAGTCACGGGAAAGGCGACCGGTGTACGGAGCGGGAAGGGCGCGCAACGGACGGTCGAGACGAGCAAGCGTGAACGGGTGCTCGACGTGGCAGAGCGATTGTTTGCCGAAGGCGGTTTCGATGGCGTTTCGATGCGGGATATTGCGGCGGCGGCCGAGGTCGGCTTACCGTTGATCGTGTATCACTTCGAGACCAAGATGGGTCTGTACCGCGCGCTGTTCGAGCGCCGCAAGACCGTGCTCGACACCCGGTTGGGTTTGCTTCGTGAACCCATGGCAGCAGGGGAGGACCCGCTCGAGCATATCGTGCGCGCCTTCGTGCTCCCGGTGATGCAAATCCAGAATACCGAGTCCGGACTCGCGTATGCCAAACTCGTTGCGCGCGAAGCGTCCGATCCGCGCGAGGCCGAGCGCGGCATCGTTGCTGCCTATTTCGATCCGTTTGCGGCGGAGTTCATCAGCGCAATCAGGAAGACGCTGCCGGGCCATAGCGCCAACTATGCTCACTGGGCCTACTTGTTCGCGGTGGGCGCGTTGGTGATGAGCGTGTTCGACAGCCGCATCGAGCGGATCTCGGGCGGCAAGGTCAAGGCCGGCGCCCTGAAGCGCAAGGCCGAGCATCTGGTGACCTTCATTACCGCCGGGATTCGCGCTGGCGCGACCGCTGATGAACGGACGTCGGCCGCTTGAGCGGCACAGTGTCGTCGGAGGTGGGTGGGGCGCCCGATGGCGTTGCTTTCGGTGCCATGCCGCCCATGACAACCCATACCTTTCAAGATGTATCAGTTGCCTTCCATGAAAAATAGTGGCGACTGATGCGTGCTGCGGGAATAAATGCTGGTCGGTTCCGGTATATCGGGGGCGTCACGTCGTTCGACACATCGAACGTACAGGTGCACACCACCCAACCGACACAGAGAGACCGCCATGTCACACCCCAACCATGTCGCCTATGCGCGCTTCGCGATTGCCATGCACTGGTCGATCGCAATCTTGATCCTGTTGAACCTGTCGATCGGAATCTACATGGATACGTTTCCGCACAACTCGTCGCAGTTCAACGGCATCCTGTTCTATCACGCATCGATCGGCAGCCTGATCTTCATGCTGACCGTGCCACGCCTCGTGTGGCGTGCGACGCATACGCCGCCGCCGCTGCCGACCAGCGTTCCGGCCTGGCAGGCGCGGATCGCGGGCGTACTGCACGGCGTGCTGTACCTGCTGCTGTTTCTCGTGCCGCTGACCGGCTACGTGCACCGCCTCGCCGGCGCCCATCCGGTCAGTTTCTTCGGAATCGCACAATTGCCCGTGCTCGTCGGCCGCGACGAACCATTGCGACTCCTGACTGATGCGTTGCATCGCGCGCTGGTGCTGACGCTAGGACTATTGCTGGCCATGCACATCGCGGCCGGACTGAAACACAAGTTCGTCGATCGGGACGGTGTCGCGGAGCGGATGGGGATCTGAGCGCGACGCGGTGGTTGACGTTCACTCGAAACCGACTTACCCCCTCAAACATCAGAAGCGCTGGTTGGGTGCGTCAATCTCTTCATTCCTTGCGGGTTCGCTTGTTGTTTTTCCAGGGGCAGCGCGCTATGCGGGCTGCCCGGTGATCCGCGATGCCCCGGAAATCGATTCGCCAGTCCGCCAAGGATCGTCGTTACCGATAACGCATACTGAGCTTCCGCCTGCCAGACTTCATCGATCGCTCAATGAAATGCGGCGAAGAAAAGCAGCCCGCGAATCGTTTGAGTCGTGTAGCGCTTTCCCCAAAAGCCAGGCAACAAAAAAGCAGTCGCAATCAGCCGAAACCGCGTCGCGGATCCGAATACCCGATCCTCCTCTCTAAATGCTGCCATTCAATGGCGTAGAAGAAGCGTAATCCGCGATGCCGACCAGAATGCTGGCTTCTCGCAGCGATTTCAGGCGCGACGCAAAGTCGGGGCGGAGATCGTCTGCAGTCACCGCATAGGCACTTCCATTCGACCCCCGATCCTTGCCTGATCGTGCATCAGCGTGGCGACGCGGATCCCCCTGACTCTTGCGGCTAGTTCCTATTAGGGAAATCCCGGTAAGTCGCAAGGTTATCAAACGCGATTAACTTATATCAAACAAATTTTGACGACGATTTATGTTCCTGATATGGTTTTTCGCACTTGCAAAGCACGACCCGGTTGCGTTGGCGCAAGGCGAAAAGTTGGCGTACTTCGCTAGCGGCTGAACCGGACGCTCGATCGGCCTGCAATGGCGGTCGGTATTTGCAGGCCGCTTGTTGTCGCAGGTCGAGCGTGGTCCGGCTTCGTCATCGCCGACCTCGCTCGTGGGTCTGGCGCGAGCGTGGAACGTGACGATGCAGTGCTTCTTTGAAATGCCATCGAAGAAACGTTCGGTTCCGCGCGGTGATCCGCTCGAGTGTTTCGGCTTCGCGGATTCGGCACATCTGTTCGTCCGGATCCTCGTGTGCCTGCGTGTGTGCAACACGCGTTCGGGAGTCATTGCGCAGGGGGCGAGTTCGTTTGCGCGACCGGCGGTGCCGTATAGCTGGAGCGGTAACGAAAGCAAGGCAGCGGCTTTCGTCCAGGTTGGGACGCCGCGATGGTTCTAATCGAGGGAATGCAGGATAGGTCGAGATGCGAGGTGCCTCCCTGCATGTAATTTTGAGGATGACGAAATGATCGAGTCAAATATGCCGATCTGGCGAATATGACATCGGCCGTTTCAGCTTGAGACGACGCGCAGGCCGTGCGCCGTCATCTGCATTCGAATACGACAAGACGCGTTTCAAACAATCCCGAAACCACTCCTGACAGTGAAATACAGATGAAAAACAAGAACATCAAGGTCAGCGTTATCGCTGTTGCCGCCTTCGCAGCATCGTCGGCAGCAATGGCACAGTCGTCGATCACCTTGTATGGCATGCTCGATGCAGGTATCGGCTACACGTCGAACATCAACGGCCACAGTCGGTACGGCCTCGATGGCGGTGCCGCAGGTTCGAACAAGTGGGGCCTCAGGGGGACGGAAGATCTCGGCGGCGGTCTCAAGGCCATCTTCAAGATCGAAAACGGTTTCAACATCGGCACAGGCGGCATCGGCGGCCAGGGGCCGATCGGCACCACGCGTTCGCTGTTCAACCGCCAGGCCTACGTGGGCCTCTCTTCCGATCAGTACGGTACCGTGCGTTTGGGGCGCCAGCTCGACGCCGTGACGGAAATGGTTCAGGTCCTGACGGGCGACGCCATTTCTGCGTCGACCTTCTCGACCCCGGGCGACGTCGACAACAACGACAACACGACGAACCAGAACAGCGCCGTGAAGTACATTTCGCCGCTCTACCACGGCTTCCAGGCTGAAGGCGCGTACTCGTTCGGCGGCGTTGCCGGTTCGACGGGTTCGGGTCAGTCGTGGTCGGTGGCCGCGAACTACGCTCAGGGTGGCCTGACGGTTGCCGGCGGCTACTTCCGTGCTGTCAACCAGGGTGCGAACGGGTGGACGAACGCCACGGCGCAACCGAGTTTCGGTGGCGCGCTGGGCTATCCGAGTTCGGGTTACAACGGCGGCAATGCGTTCAAGAGCGCGGGCATCGCGCAAGTCGCGACGCAATACCAGATTGGGCCGTACACGGCCGGCTTGCGCTACTCGAACGCTCAGTATCAGGGCAACGCCGGCCAGCCGTCGATCCACTTCAACGTGCTGGGTGCGCTCCTGCAGTACCAGGTCAATCCGGCGCTGTCGCTGGCGACCGGGTACACGTACGTCTACGGTTCCGCAGCCACGCCCAAGCTGGCTGCCGAGGGCCGCACGATGGCGTCGATCAACCAGGTGTCGCTGGGTGCGACGTACTCGCTGTCGAAGAGCACCGCGCTGTATGCGATGGGTGCGTACGTTCATGCCCAGGGCGCTCAGGCGTCGGCGGCTGACTTCGGCAACACCGCATCGGGCGGCAACCAGGTTCAAGTCAACATCGGCATGTACCACGGGTTCTGATCGCCGGGATGGAAGGCCGGAGTAGTGGGTGCATTACTCCGGCAAAGAAGACTTCTTCTGCTAGCAGAGCCGCACCTCAAGCAAGTGTCGTGGGTTGAAAATTCCTTCGATTGATCGGCTTTTCTGCCGGCGTTGACGACGTGCGGCTTGACCCCACGGTCGTTACGACAATGCCGCGGCGCTCGCCGGCGCCATGGGGCTCCTGGAGTGCTCGATAGATATTCACGAGCGCCCCAAGGTCCCTTTCTCCAACGCTCAGAACTTGTGTCGCAGACCGACCCGGCCGACGAATTGGCGTTGCGTGGACGCAATGTCGTCCGCGCCGCCTGCGTACGCCATATCCAGAGCGGTGCCGCTGTTTGCGCTGATGGTGCGCTGATAGCTCGCCATCGCATAAACGTCGGTACGCTTCGTGAACGCATAGTCGAGCATCGCGCCGAAGGTGTGATATTTCGGCCGATAGGTGCCCGCTGATGTGTCGAGCGTCGCCTCGGTGTAGTTGTACATCGCACCGAGCATGAGCGCGGTCGTGATCGCCCAGTTCGCGTTGACCTCGAAGTTGTCGAATTTCAGCGACGACGCGTGCTGCCCGGCTGGCGCGATCGCGCCGCTGATGTACGAGTACGCGGTCGGATCGTTCAGGCTCGTATGCGTGTACACGAAGCCCAGTGTCACGCGCTTGAGCTGATAGTTGACGCCCGCGCCGTAGACGCGGTGGCGCGAGGCCACGAAACCCGCATCGTCGGTGGTCACTGCGCCCAGCGCGGTGGCGCCCGGATTCGTCACGTTCAACCATGCCGCGCCGAGCGACAGCCCGTTGACCGAATAACTCACACCAAGACTCTGCGCGTTATTGGTCGATACCTGGCCCGGCGTGTTCGAAAACGCATAGGTCGCGCCAAACTGCAATCCGCCAATATTGCTGCTGTTGAACTGCACGGCGTTGTCGAGACGGAATGAGTTGTCCGTGTTGTCGTTGTCGTACGGATGCTGGAACAGGAAACCGCCCCAGTTGCCGTTCGCCGTGAGCGGGGCGAGATATTCGACAAGCGAGTCGTACTGGCGGCCGAACGTGAGCCTGCCGATATCGTCGTGCGCGATACCCGCCCACGCTTGCCGCCCGAACATGCGGCCGCCTTCCATGAGTCGCCCCGAACTGGCGTCGAAGCCGTTTTCGAGCTGGAAGACCGCCGACAGTTTGCCGCCCAGCGCTTCCGATCCCCGCAAGCCCCAGCGGCTACCTTGCGCCGCACCGCTCAGCATTTCCGTGACGCCATGACCGCGCACGTTGCTGGTGTAGTCGATGCCCTGATCGACCAATCCAAACAGCGTGACGGTGCTCTGCGCCCACGCAGGCGTGAGCGTCATGCCTGCAAGCATGCCCACGAGCAGGTGGGATTTTTTCATTGGATCTCCGGTATGTTGTTTTAGGGTGTTTCTCCGCGGAGGACGTCGGTCGTCCGCGGCGCAGTCATTTCGCGTCGGGAACGTCGCCGAGATACTGCTTTTCGAGTCGGTTGATCGTGCCGTCCCGCTTGAGGCGCGTGAGCGCCGCGTCGAGCGCCTGCAGCGTGCCGCCGTCGCCCTTGCGCACGCCAATCACGCTGCTTGCGCCCTGAATCGCGGGATCGTCGATACGCGGTCCTGCCAATTCGAAGCGCGCGCCTTGCGGCTTGCCAAGAAAACCGAGCTTCGCCGCCGATCCGAGCACGACCGTCGCGTCGAGTCTGCCGTTGACGAGATCGGCGTAAATGCTCTCCTGATCCGGGTACTCCTGGACGAGTACGTGATGCGGCGCCCAGTTGGCTTTCGCGAATGCGGCCTGCGTGGAGCCTTGCAGCACGCCCACGCGTTTGCCGGCCAGTGACGTCACGTCCGGCATGAGATGACTGCCGCGCGCCGCGACAAGGCGAATATCCGCGGGGTAGACAGGCTGCGTGAAATCCATCACCGCGCGACGGGCCGCGGTCGGTGCGAGCGAGGCGTTGATGGCGTCGAACTTGCGTGATTGCAGCCCCGCTATCAGGCCGTCGAAACTGATTTCGACCCACACGCACTTCACGTTGGCCGCCGCGCAGATTGCATTGCCGATATCGATGTCGAGACCGGCCAGTTTGCCGTCGGGCTGCTTGTATTCGTAGGGCGGATAGCTCGGATCGGTCCCGAAGCGCAAGGTGGCGGCCGAAGCGCTACCGCACATGAAGGCCGCGGCCGCGCAGATGATCGCGGTGCGCAGCGCAGGCGAATTGAGGTGTTCCATCGAATTGTCCTTGATCGTGTTGAAGTCGGGCGGTCAAGCCGCGAAGCGCGCGTGGGCGAGTTCAACGAAGAAGCGCACGCCGAGCGGCAGCACGTCGTCGTTGAAATCGAATTCGGGGTGATGGCAATAGACGCCGCCTTGTCCCAGCAGCGCATACGCACCGGGGCGGCGCAGCAGGAATTCGGAGAAGTCCTCGGAGCCGTTGAGCGGCGGGAAATCGCGCAGCACGTTTTCCGTGCCGAAAATGCCGGTGGCGACGCGCGCTGCCGCTTCGGCCTGTTCGCGATGATTCACGGTCGCGGGCGAGCTGTTGCGAAACTCGACGGCAATGTCGCATTCGCTGAGCGTCGCGATGCCCGCACAGATTGTGCCGATGCGCGACTTGGCGAGCGCGCGCACGGTTTCGTCGAAGGCACGCAATGTGCCCGTCAATTCAGCGTGCGACGGGATCACGTTGGGCGCGCTGCCCGCATGCACGCTGCCGATGCTCAGCACGGCCGTGGCGCTCGGTTCGATCGAACGGCTGACGACGGTCTGCAGCGCGCAGATCAGTTGCCCCGCGGCCATTACCGGATCGCGAGTCTTTTCGGGCGCCGATCCATGTCCGCCCACACCATCGATGCGAATCACGACTTCGTCGCACGAGGCCAGCATCGCGCCGTCAAGCACGCCGAAAGTGCCGGGCGCGAAATGAGGCGCATTGTGCAGCGCGTAGATTTCGTCATACCCAAAGCGTGTTTCCAGGCCGTCCGCGAGCATCGCATTCGCGCCGCCGCCGGTTTCCTCGGCGGGCTGGAAAACCAGCACGAGCGTGCCGGCAAAGTCACGATGGCGACTGAAATGACGGGCGGCGCCAAGCAGCATGGCGGTATGGCCATCGTGTCCGCAACCGTGAAACACGCCTTGCCGCAGCGAACGGTGGAGTGGGCGGCCTTCTTCCTCCATCGGCAGGGCGTCCATGTCGGCGCGCAAGGCGATCACGCGCCCGGGGCCGCGCTGACCGTGCACGACACCGACGACCCCCGTGCGGCCGATATCGGTATGGGTCTCGATGTCCCACGCGCGCAGTTTGGCGGCGACGAGTTCGCTCGTGCGATGCTCGGCGAACGCCACTTCCGGATGGGCATGGATGTCGCGCCGCAAGGCGACGAGTTCGTCGATGTCGAAATCGACCGTGTTCGGTGCCAATATTGCCTCCTTGTATACTTCCGGCCTTCGGTTGTGCCGGAGCTCGCATACTAGGGGCGGGGCGCTCGCCGCCAATTTCCAATTTCTCATGCTCATAGCGAATGCTTATGGAACGAGGCACGCTCAAGACAGCGCAATTGCAAACGCTCGTGGCCATCGCGGAGCACGGCACGCTCATGGCCGCCGCCGACGCGCTCAACGTCTCCCAGCCCGCGGTCACCAAGAGCATCAAGGAACTGGAAGCGCGCCTCGGCGTGCAATTGCTGGAGCGCAGCGGCGCAGGCGTGCGTCTCACGCGCTATGGCGAAATGCTGCTGCGTCGCGCGCGCGCCGTCGTGGCGGAAATCGCCAGCGCGGAACGTGAGCTGGAGGAGATGCGCACGGGCGCGGAGCGCACGCTGTCGATTGGCGTGTCGCTGCTGGCGTCGTCATTTGCGATGCCGCAGGCGTTGTGTGCTTTTCGTGCGCGCTTGCCCGACGTGCGGCTCAACGTGTACGAATGCCTGCCCACGCAGATCATCGACGGGCTGCGCGATGGGTCGTTCGATCTGTGTGTGGCCTTTATCGCCAGTAGCGACGTGACGGCTGAATATCGCGTGGTGCCACTCAGCGAAGCCGCGCAGGTGTTGGCGGTGCGTCAGGGCGATGCGTTGGCGGACGAGACGCGGCTCGACAATCTCGCGCGCGCACGCTGGCTCTATGGCCATACTCGCGAAAGTCTGCCCGCGTATTGGCGCGAACTGTGCGGCGAGCGTGCGTTGCCGTTGCCGTCGCATGTGAATGTATGCACGTCGCAACGGCTTTACGGGCTGCTTGCGCAGGAGCCTGGCACCGTCAGCGTATGGCCGGAATTTCTGCTGGAAGAACCGGTTCGCTCAGGCTTTTTGCAGCGGCTGGAGACGGATGCATGCCAGCCGCGTTTGACGCTCGGGCTCATGCATCGGCGCGATCTGGTGTTGACGGCGGCGCTCGAGTATTTCGTCGAGTGCATTCAGCGTACGCAAACCTGATTCATCTTTGCGCACGACACCCTTGATCAAGCCTATAAAAAACATGCATCGTCGATGCGATGGAAGCGCTTGAACGTGCAAGGGGTTTCAGGATTGCCGCGGCGCTTCCCGACGAAACGAGCCAGCCTCAATAGCAGCCGTTGGACTACAGTGAACATTCCCCGCCATCTCAACGCCTGATTCTTTCCCCCGAATGCCACCGACGAGGCCACCCCATGCACCTTCAAACCGGCAACCTGTTCACCACCGATAGCCAGCATGACGCCGATGAACAAATCGACCTCCTCGTCACCGGGCAGCGTCTGAACGTCGAGCGGATCGTATCGATGGGCCACACGAGCCCCGACGGCTTTTGGTATGACGACTCGCGCGCCGAATGGGTCGTGTTGTTGTCGGGCGCAGCCGTACTCGAATTCGAAGAAGGCCCGACGCGCCATGAAATGCATCCCGGCGACTACGTGCTGATCGAGCCGCATTGCCGCCATCGCGTTGCATGGACGCACGAAGAAACGCAATCCGTCTGGCTTGCGATTTATTACGAACGTTGAATCAGGAAATATTGGGCAGCATGCAATCCGGCGCGTAGCGTGCAACCACGCGCCGGATGACACAAATCTTCACCACACCGGAGCAGCTTTTAAATACCGCCGGTATCGATGCCCATATAGCAGGACGGCGCGCGGAGCCGCGCGCCGGTACGTGTCGAGAATCTTATTCCTGGATCAGGAATCGATTGCGATTCTTCGCGTCCTTGATCCATGCGGGCGCGCGACCGCGGCCTGACCAGGTTGCCCCGGTCTTCGGGTCGCGATACTTTGCCTGCACGGGGGCGGCCGCTTGCTTGGCCGGTCGACCACGGCGCGTACCGAAAATGTCTTTCTCGGTAATGCCGAATTCCGCAACTTTGGTGCGGATGTCGTCGACGATCGCCTGGAATTCCGCGGCACGGGCAGCTTCGGCTTTCTCGGCCAAAGCTTCCATTTGGGCTTTCAGTTCCTTGTAAGTTGCCATGTATCACTCTTCAGGTTGAGTACACACATGATAGCGGTTTCAGCGGCAAATTTTTAGGAAATTCTCTTCGACTACGAGATTTGTCATCGATAAAGCGATGCAGGACTGCTTCGAACACCTGAGAAGTGTGTCATGTTTGAGAAAACGTAGAGGATTACCCGGAACCTTTTAACGGCGGCGGCACGATCACTTTGATCGTTCGCAGCGGGTTTTCTTCCCGGAGACAAGCAACCGAGACTTAATTATTCTTTACATTTTTCTGAAGTATCGGGGGATTCACTAATGAACAGAGATGATGAGCTGACTCGGATCGCGGCCGCATTCGGCTTCAATCCGGACGACGAAATCAGGATCGGCGGAAAGTACACGCCCGTTCTGGTCGACGGCAACACGGCCTATATTGCCGGCCAGATTCCGCGTATCGGCGACGTGGTGCATTTCGTGGGCGTAGTCGGGGAATCCATTTCGCTCGACGACGGTCGCCGGGCTGCCGGCGTAGCGGCGCTGCGTGCGTTGTCGCTGATCAGGAAGCATTGCGGCACGCTCGACGTGATAGCGACGGTGCCGCGTATCACCGTGTATGTGCGCAGCGCACCCGGCTTCACGATGCAAAGTGAAGTTGCCGACGGCGCATCCGACATTCTGTATGCGGTGCTGGGCGACGCAGGTGTTCATACGCGCACGTCGGTCGGCGTGCTGCAATTGCCGAAAGGCGCTTCGGTGGAAGTCGATTTTATTTTCGGGCTGAAGCACGGCGATGCCCGTATCTGACTCCGGCGGCCCCTGTCTCGCAAGTGTGTAGTTCCGCGAAGCATTCCGATATCCGACGCATGGCGCGCCTGCCAGTGACAGCAGGCGCCAGCAATGCGGAAAGAAAAAAGAGAAGCTACCTCAAAGGACTTCGATAGGTTGCTCGCCGATGACGATCTCGCGAAGCTTCGGGCGGTGTTCGATGCCTGCAATATGAAGGGGCGCGGCGGGTTGGGTAAGTGGGCTGCGCTGTCGTTCGAACAGTATCCGGGCAATCCCGCACACTGGTTCATCGAGGAGAGCGCGGGCGCAGCCGACGCATACGGCAACACGGCGCTGCACGTTCGCATCTGCAGTCGTCGTGCATACGAACGGTGCACTTCGCCCGTGCACGGTTCACATCCTCGCCGCCTGCCTGCCCGGCAGCAGCGCGCCGACGGCATGCCGTTCAAGTAGTCGGCGCGATTGCGCGTTGTCGACAACCGCATGCCTGCCGCGCGACGCCCGACGATCAGAAAATTCCGTAAAAACTGCCTCGCCAATATCGCTCCGCATCCCCACTTTGGGAGATGTCATCGCCCGACAGTAAGCCTACGATTGACCACAGGGCATCGGGGCCGGAAGTCATCAGAACAATCGGACAGGCTCCCCATTCCGTATCGAAATCAGCGAATGCCCACGCGGTTTACTGACACAGCTTCTGCGTACGATGGCGACAAACGTGTGCGGTGAATGCTTTCCATCGCAACACGATGGCGCGTTGATGACGGAAGGCCTGCTGTCGTATTTCGGGGATTTCAATCAATATGCTGGCACGAGACTATGCGGAACGAGAGCTCTCTCACATTCAGAGAATGGTCGCTCTCCTGGACAGCGAGACGAACGCTGACGATGTGTCGATGTCGGGTGCGGCGCGTGTGCGGCATCCGAGCTACTGGCGAGGGCGAATCGAGGAGCTGCTGTCGGCGCCCGATGTGCCGCGCCACGTCAGAATGCTCAGCGAAGCGGTGCTCGCGAAGATCAACGCGATGGAAATGCGGTTCGCGACGATGAAGTAAGTGCATCGTCGGATCCGGCGCGGGCATGCGCTCCATCGCGTCGTCGACCGGATGGCCGGTCGCTTATTCGAGCGCCATCACGTCAAGCAGGGCCGCACGAAACGCGGCCATCTCCGCGCCGGTGCCGATGGACACGCGAAGATACGGCGGCGGGCCCGACTCGCGAATCAGGACACCGTGGCGCAGGAGGCCGCTCCAGATCCGGTGCCGATCCGCAAACTTGCCGAACATCACGAAGTTGGCATCGGAATCGGCCACCGTGAGGCCCAGGTCACGCAGCCAGTCGACGGTCGAATCGCGCTCGGCCTTGATCGCCTCCACTTGCGACAGCATCTCGTCACGCGCGACCAGCGCCGCGCAGGCCGCCGCCTGGGTAAAGGCGGACAGGTGGTAGGGCAATCGAACTAGCTTCAATGCTTCGACGATCGCAGGCGCACACGCGCAATACCCGACGCGGCCGCCGGCGAACTTGAACGCCTTGCTCAGCGTGCGGGTGACGATGAGACGCGGATACGCGGGCAGCAGCGTCGCCGCGCTGGGGACGCCGTGACGCCGGAACTCCGCATAGGCTTCGTCGACGACGACCACGCCCGGTGCGACGTCGAGTATCGCGCGGATATCGTCGGCCGGCAGCGCGGTGCCGGTCGGGTTGTTCGGTGACGTCAGCAGCACCACGCTCGGCTGGTGCTTGCGAATGCTGTCGAGTGCCTGATCCCGATCCAGCGCGAAATCCTCGGTGCGCGGCAACGTATGCAGGCGCGTAAAAGTCGTGCGGCAGTATTCGTCATACATGGGATACGCGGGCGTGAAGGCCAGCGCCGAGCGCCCCGGGCCGCCGAATGCCTGCAGGATCTGCTGGATCACTTCATTCGAGCCGTTCGCTGCCCACACGCTCGATACGTCGACCGTCACGCCGGTGTCGTGCGTCAGATACGCCGCCAGATGCGAGCGCAGCTCGGCAAAGTCGCGATCGGGATAGCGGTTCGCCGCGCGCGCGGCGTCGGCCACCGCGGTCGCGATGCGCTCGACGAGCGCGGGCGACGGCGGATAGGGGTTCTCGTTGACGTTCAGGCAGACCGGCACATCGAGCTGCGGCGCCCCGTACGCGTGCTGCGACTTGAGGTCCTCGCGGAGCGGTAAATCCGACAAGGCGACTGCTTTCCAGGGCTGTTGCATTGAAAACACTCCATACGGGTTCGATTGATCGGCGCAGCCGGTTTTTAAGGCGGCAAAAAACAAAAAAGGCGCCGGAGGCGCCTTGGTTGTCGTCTGGATCGGGCATTCACCCGATGCAATTGCTAGATGCGAAACGAGCCACGGCGCAACAGGGGGCGTCCGTGGTGATGGTGCAGCGAGATCGTGGTGTTTCGAATCGTCATGCGCCGCATCATGGCATACCGTGATCCGGATGAAAAGCCGGCAGCACCGCGTGTGACGGAATAGCGGCTATTACGTCTGACGATAGACGGTAACAAACGTGGTATTTCGATCAAACACGAACGAGTGATTTAAACGTTGGCGCCGATTGACTAAGATGCGCAGAAGACGTTCGACAAAAACGCACGGCGCGGGGTGGCCAGATGCAAATGAACGGGTTGATTCCATCGGCATGGATCGATGACGTCTACGCTGCGGCACTGGGCGATCAAAGATGGGAAACGGTGCTGGACGGGCTGCGATCGTGGGTCGGCGTGCGCATGGTCACGCTGCTGTCTTTCGACGACGCGGCGCGGGTGCCGGCGATCGAGCAGGCGGCGGGTGACGACGCGTCATGGGTCGCCGCGTGTTACCACACCTACAACACCGAGTTCTATCTGTACGACCCGGTCGTGCCGGTCGCCGCCAACTGGCCGGCGGGCCGCTGGTTCGAGGACGTCAAGCACCTGTCCGCGCACCAGCGCGCGCACAGCGCGTTCTACCAGGAATTCCTTCACCCTTACGGGCTCGGCAGCATCTCGGGCCTGTACATCCATCGCAGCGAGGGCTCCGGCGCATTCCTCAGCGTCCAGGGCGGCCCCGAATCGCAAGGCCTTTCCGACGATCAGCGCCACGCGATCGAAAACATGGGCATGCACATCAGCCGCGCGCTGCAGATCCAGGCACGGATCGGCGAGCTCGAGGCGCGCGTGGCCGCCGCCGAATCGGCGCTCGATGCGATTCCGGTGCCGGTCTTCCTGCTCGGCGCGCAGCGTGAGCTGCGCTACACGAATCGCGCGGCCGATCAACTCATCGCCGCGGAACCGGCGCTGCGGGTCGTGAACGGGCGATTCGCGCCGGAAGGCTGTGTCGACGATGTGCAATGGCGGCACGCGTACGCGCGCGGCGGGCTGTTGTTGCGGCGCGCCACGGGCGAACCGTTGCCGCTGGCGCTGATGCCGGTGCCCGAGCAGTCGCGCCTGAGGCGCGAGCGGCCGGGCGTCGCGACACTGATGACGGCCGCCGACCTGCGTTCGCCGTCGGCCCGCGCGCAGCGGCTGCGGGTGTTCTACGGGCTGTCGTCGGCCGAGGCCGATCTCGCGGTGCTGCTGTGCTGCGACGGGCTGTCGCCGCAGGAATGTGCGGCGTTGCGCGGCGTGTCGATCGGCACGATCCGCACGCAGATCAAATCGATTTATGCGAAGACGGCCGTGGCGCGGGCGGCGCAACTGACGTCGCTGGTTATGCAGACGTGAGGGGGCGGGGTGGGGGGGCGTAGGGCGCCAGAGTATCGGCAACGGTGTGTGCAGAAAGTCGGCGATTTACGTTCAGTTGCTCCACCGGCGTCGGGGCGGTGCGTCGGAGTTCGTGCGATTGGTCTACTGCGGCGCTAACGTAGTGGCATTGCGTTGCACCCGACTGACTGCTGCCGACCCGGAGCGGTCAGTCAGTTTTCTCCGAACCGGTCATTCGTGTTAGCGTGATCGCCTCCCCACCGTTCCGGTTTCGGCCATGGCTTATCGACTGCACATCGAACGTGATCCGCCGATCTCTCTGGATGAGTGGCTGGACGTGATTCAAGGGCAAGCCTCTTTGAAAGAGGACGAGAGTGCCGTCACGTCTGTGAACCCAGTCACTGGCGAAAGAATTTCGATTCCGGGAAGACCTGGCAATGTCTCTGTCCTCGTTGGCAGCAAATGGATCAAGACGTTTAGCTGGTATAGGGACCATGCCAGTTTCAATGCGCCTCCGAATACGTCCTCAGCCGATCCGACGATGGCGGTTGCTTTTCATCTGGCGGCCGCGCTATCTGCCGTCGTCCGGGGCGACGAAGGCGAAGTCTACTCTTGTGCCAGCTGAGCGGGGCAACGGCACCTCATCACAGCGCAAGCATTGAATCACTGTCGAGCGACTCTTACTGGCCGAACGCGGTCGGCCGCCGCCCCGCAACGCGCGACCGGCGCAGATCGACCCGCAGCGGACAATTCCACCGCCCAACTTCGGTCACTCCGACATCAAGAAACTTTGCTGCATCCGGAGAGGCAAGCCATTTGACGGTTGATCTGCCTAAAGACTCAACTCGAGTGCTTCATCATTTTTGGCCGCCAGGAAAAGGAAGTCACGGACTGCTTCCAACTGCGAGATAAGGGTCGCTCGACGCGTCTCCAGAACATAGACCTCCCCTTGTGGGGTCCATCTGTAGACGAAGCTAATAGTCTCGTCTTCCCGCTCCTCAAGTTCGCAAATTTGATGTGCCAGTTCACATGCGATTTGGCTAAGTATCGCGGGCTCAGCCACTTCCTCTTCGAACTGATCGAACATTGTCCCGAGTAAGGTGTTTGCCCGTTGCCAGAATTTTGAAACGAACAACCATTCCGAAGCGATCCCATCCAGGACAAAAACAGGCTCATCAATACACCCAGCGATAAAGAAGCGGGAACTCCTAGCGTTCATAGAGACGTTCGAATGGACTATCGACGTCCAATTGTCGGCGATCTGGGCTGCAGCGTCGAGCGACTGCTCCTGGCCGGACCCGGTCCGACACTTCCGGCTCAGTTCGACCCGTAAGGGACAATCGAAATCGCGGAAAGCGGACGTTCCTGCCTTCGCTTTACTACGTGTAGCGGGCGATATAGAGCTTGCGACTGTCCCGAGCAGCAAGCCCCATCGGCATTGGAGTTCGCTACACAAGCCCCTGAGCGGTCATCGCTAATAGTAGTCTTTCAGCGCCGATGCCGAAGCCGGCTCCCTCCTGATATGCACCGCCACCAACCACTTGCTGTTGCGCTCCTAGTTCAGTACAGCGCATTTCGAAGCCCCGACCGTTCAGATAATAACTGAGGCCCCTGCGGGCCGAATCGTCGATTTCATAGCGAAGGCCGAGCGAATCGAAAAAGCCGACCGCTACCTCCTGGCTGCGTCTAACTGCGACTTCTGGGCTGGGACATAGATATTCAAATCCTAGTTGGGAGAATTCACGATAGCGACCGGCTTGAGGTCGTTCATAGCGGTAGCACCGAGCGATATAAAACAACATCCGCTCCCTTTGTCGCCCCAGCAACTCGCTGCATCGCTCCTGGAACAGTGCCGTTGCCTCAGGAATCAGGCAGCAAGCGCGTCCCTTCTTATCGGGAAAGGCCCACATCTGGCCGATGATCTCGCTGCCCCCGGCTTTTTGAATGAATGTATCTTGCGACCACAACGCAGGGACAATCGCCTCCTCTGCTCCAACGTTAGTGAAGATAGCTCCGGAATCGGGTTTCCAGTGCACGAATTTGCGCGGCTTCCTTGCCAACGATGAAGCGTGTTCCGCGGATCATGGTCATGAGAGTCCTCCTTGGGGTAAAAAATAAAAAAGGCGCCGTTGGCGCCTTGGTCGTTTGTACAGGAAGGGAGAGCTGCAATCCCGGATGTCCTGCTATGGACGTAACGAACCACGGCGCGTCGAGTGGCGACCGTGATGATGACGAGATTGGTTCGAGACGATGTGGCGTTCCATGTCAGATATATTGGCACAGTAATTTTGATCTGTGAACCGACCCACATGTCACGGGGGCCGTGACGCGATCTGAACGACCAAAACGAGTCACACGGCTAAAGATCATCGACGGTCTATCCTCTGTCGCCGACTGACCACTTGTGGCCGGCCGCCGCCGTCGGAGTTGCGAACCAAGTCGGTTACGTCGATTTGGTCGAAAGTCTGAAAAGCATGTTGCCAGCCGCGCGTCCTACGCAACCATGCGACCTATGTGGTACGACTCCGGACGGCGACATCACGAAGTGTTGTCGACAATGCGTAGGGCAGTCGCAGTAACTTAGGCGTATAGAGTCACAAAACCGTGGCGCCAGTCGCACGTACTCTGGCGCCCTGCGGCGGGGCAGGCTTGCCGCCTGCCGTTGCCCGGATTCCCTGTTGTTCCTTCCTTGTCATGCCTCACGCGATGGTGCGTGGTGGTGCGTGCGTACGGCATCGCGCCAGCACACTGACATTGAAGTCAGTCATCCTATGACAAATGCAAGCGAAGCGAAAGATTGCATTCCGATGCCGTCGGACGCGACTGGCTGTCCATCCCGCTTGAACACGAACCCCTTCCCAGAAAACGTTTCGCGCAAATTCGTCTAAACAGAGAAAACGATTCCCTGAAATATACCCCAAACCCGTCATGACACCGGCTCTACGGGTATGCACCAAGTGAGTTAAACGATTAACCGACGTACATTCGCGTCAACACGTCATACGACGTATGACTCAGCGGTCAGCGGGCACGGCGCCGAAGAATGCGCATGCGGGCGGATCGCCGCGCAACAACGAGCACAACTATCAAGGAGACTGACGATGAAGCACCGATTCAACCGCTCCCGTATTGCCCTGGCCGTCGCGCTGATGGCCGGCTTCGCGATGTCCGCCCAGGCGCGCGTGTTCCGCTCGGCGGACGTGCATGGCGACAACTTCCCGACCAACATGGCCGTGAAGTTCATGGGCGACGAGCTGTCGAAGCAGACGGGCGGCAAGGATTCGATCAAGGTGTTCGGCAACAGCGCGCTCGGCTCGGAGAAGGACACGGTCGACCAGGTGCGGATCGGCGCGATCGACATGGCGCGCGTGAACGGCGCGTCGTTCAACGAGATCGTGCCGGAATCGCTGATCCCGTCGTTCCCGTTCCTGTTCCGCGACGTCGATCATTTCCGCAAGGCGATGTACGGCCCGGCCGGCCAGAAGATCCTCGACGCGTTCACCGCGAAGGGGATGATCGCGCTGACGTTCTACGAGAGCGGCGCGCGCTCGATCTACGCGAAGCGCCCGGTGCGCTCGCCGGCCGACATGAAGGGGCTGAAGGTGCGCGTGCAACCGTCGGACCTGATGGTCGACGAGATCAAGGCGATGGGCGGCACGCCGACGCCGATGCCGTTCGCCGAGGTGTACACGGGCCTGAAGACGGGCCTCGTCGACGCGGCTGAAAACAACATGCCGTCGTACGAGGAAACCAAGCACTACGAAGTGGCGCCCGATTACTCGGAGACGCAGCACGCGATGACGCCGGAAGTGCTGGTGTTCTCGAAGAAGGTCTGGGACACGCTGTCGCCGCAGGAGCAGGCGGCGATCAAGAAGGCGGCGGCCGATTCGGTGCCGTACTACCAGAAGCTGTGGACCGCGCGTGAAGCATCCGCGCAGCAGACGGTGACGAAGGGCGGCGCGAAGGTCCTGCCGGCCGCGCAGATCGACCGCGCGGCGTTCGTGAAGGCGATGCAGCCGCTGTGGACGAAGTACGAGAAGACGCCGCAGATGAAGCAGATCGTCGACGAGATCGAGGCCACCAAGTGACGCGTCGCACTTCCCTGAACGGCGCGACGGCCTCGGGCGGGGCGGCCGCCGCCCCGGACGGCGCGACGCCGGCGCGGCCGCATGCCGCGCCGCTGTTGCGCTGCGTGAACGACGTGCTGTTCCGCGTGCTGGCGGTGATCGCGTCGGCGTGCCTCGCGGTGCTGACGGTGCTGGTGTTCTACGCGGTCGTGATGCGCTACGTGTTCGAGAACGCGCCGGATTTCGTGGAGCCGATCGCGCTGCTGCTCGTGATCGTGATCGCGATGTTCGGTGCGGCGATGAAGGTGCGCGACGGCGGCCATATCGGCCTCGATTCGCTCGTGCGCCGGCTGCCGCCGAAATCGCGCACGGTGGTGATCGCGATCCAGCACCTGAGCCTGATCGCGTTCGCGATCATGATCATGGTCGGCTGCGGCAGCATGGCCGCCGAGACGATGGGCGACCGCATTCCGATCATCGGGCTGCCCGAAGGCGTGCGCTACCTGATCGCGATGCCCGCGGCGATCGCCATCATCCTCTTCTCGCTCGAGCACCTGCTCGCGCTTCGTCGTTCTTCGCCGGGACAATAACGCCATGGAACTCGCGATCCTGTCCGTCAGTTTTCTGATTTTCCTCGTGCTGGGCGTGCCCGTGTCGTTCGCGCTCGGGATAGCCTGCGTGCTGACCTATATGGTCGAAGGCTTGCCGATCGCGACCGCGATGCAGGCCATGATCTCGGGGATGAATGCGTTCTCGTTCCTCGCGGTGCCGTTCTTCATCTTCTCCGGCGAACTGATGCTGCATGGCGGCATCGCGGACCGGATCCTGCGCTTCGCGCAGGCGACCGTCGGCCACTTCCGCGGCGGCCTCGGGATGGCGAACGTCGTCGCCTGTACGCTGTTCGGCGGCGTGTCGGGCTCGCCGACCGCCGATACGTCGGCGATGGGCGGCGTGGTGATTCCGCTGATGAAGCGCGAAGGCTACAGCGCCGCGTACGCGGTCAACGTGACGACGCATGCGTCGCTCGCCGGCGCGCTGATGCCGACGTCGACCAACATGATCATCTACGCGTTCGCCGCGCAGGGCATCACCGGGATGCTGCACGGCCAGCCGGTGAGCGGCGTGTCGATCGGCGACCTGCTGTTCTCGGGGCTGCTGCCGGTGTTGTGGGTGATGGGCTTCGTGCTCGCCGCCGCGTACTGGCAGGCCGTGCGTCACCGCTATCCGCGCCGTGAAGACGGTTCGTCCGCGCTGCCCGCGTTCCCCGGCTGGTATGCGGTGCTGCGCAGCTTCGTCGGCGCGGTGCCGGGCCTGATGGTGATCGCGATCATCCTCGTGTGCGTCGCGAAGGGGATTGCCACCGCGACCGAAGCGGCCGCGATCGCCGTCGTGTACTCGCTCGTGCTGACCGCCTTCGTCTACCGGACGCTGACAGCCGCGAAGCTGCGCCGCGCGCTGTCGCATGCGGCGCGCACGACGGGCGTCGTGCTGCTGCTGATCGCGGTGTCCAACATGCTGCGCTTCCAGATGTCGTACCTGGAGATCCCGGATGCGATCGAAGGGCTGCTGAAGCAGTCGACCGCCGCGCCGTGGCTGATGCTGCTGTACATCAACATCATCCAGGTGTTCCTCGGCACGTTCGTCGACATGGCCGCGCACATCCTGATCACGACGCCGCTGTTCCTGCCGATCGCGATGGCGTGCGGCGTCGGGCCAGTGCAGTTCGGGATCATGCTGCTGCTGAACTGCTCGCTCGGCCTCGTGCATCCGCCGATCGGGTCGGTGCAGTTCGTCGGCTGCGCGATCGGCAACGTGTCGATCGGCGAGACTACGAAGATGGCGTGGCCGTACTACCTCGCGATCTTCAGTGCGATCAACATCGTCACGTACCTGCCGTTCTTCTCGACCTGGCTGCCGAGCCTGATCAGCGGGCACGCGGTGTTCTGATTCTCCGATCGCGTGCTGCGCCCGACGCGGCGCCGGACGACCGAGGTTGTCCGGCGCCGCGGTCGTTTCCGTGGAGGCCTCTCAACGCACCGGAGCGCTCAATCCTGCCGCGCCTCCGGCTCGCCGTTGCCGCCAGCCGACCGGTCGTCACGCCAATCCGCCAACTCGCGCCACAGCGCCGGGCGCGCGTGATCGCGCGGCGGCAGCTTGATCACGTACGCCACCCCTCGCACGTTGACCACGACCCCCGAGTCGGGCAGCGTGGCCGGGATGCCGGAGTACGGCGGGTCGGCATCCGGTTCGGAAACCGTACCGGGGCCGGGCGAGTGTCGAAGGATCATGCGAATTCTCCGTGGCGCCGCGCAACGGCGCATCAATAGCGGACACGCCCGATCAGACCCAGCGGGTCGACGGCGTGCTGGATAGCGGCGGCAACCTGCCGTTGTGCGGCCGGCACGTGCTTGCGGTAGTACGCGACGTTGACCGGCCCGACGCCGTGCTCGGCGCTGAAGCAGCCACCGGCCCGCACGACGCGGTCGTACAGCGCGCCGCGCAGCGCCACCTGCTGCAGCGGCCCGTAGCGTTCCGCACTGGCGTGCGGGATCGACACGACGAGATGGCAGCCGCCGTCGCCGAAATGGCCGAACGTGTGACAGCGCAGTAACGGATGCGCGGCCGCGATCCACTGCTCGGCATCGGCGACGAACGCGGCCAGCGCGCCGCGCGGAAACGACACGTCGAACGACAGCGGAATGCCGTCCTGCGCAACGGCGGCCGGCAGTGCGTCGCGGATCCGCCAGAACCGTTCGGCCGGCGCGCAGGCGGCGTCGAGCACTACGCGCTCGCTCGCCAGCGCGTCGAGCGTCGCGATCGTGCGTTCCTCGAGCAGCGCGTCGAGCCCCGGCATGCCGGTCGCGATCTCGACGAGCGCATAGCACGCGGCAGTATCGGCTTCGAACGGAATGCGCGCCGCCGGAAACGCGGCCGCGACGCAGCCGACGGCCGCGGCCGACATGAATTCGAACGCCGACAGCATCTCGCCGAACGCGCGCTCGAACGCGAGCAGGCCGGCGAGCGCCGCGTCGTACGACGCAAACGCGACGAACGCCGCGCACGACGACCGTTCGAGCGGCGCGAGCGCGAACGACACGGCCGTCACGAGCCCGTTGGCGCCGTTCGCGCCGATGAAGCATTGCGTGACGTCGAAGCCCGCGTTGCGCTTGCGCAGCGGCG
>NZ_JAAGPB010000083.1:0-238 GCF_017104585.1 Burkholderia sp. Ac-20392 | reverse complement strand
GGCGCATGGCGCATGAATGGCGACGGCAAGAGAAGATGGACACTGAAAACGCAAGAGCGCTCAGAACGCAGGTATGAGTGTCGAGTGTCTAGAACCGTGGTTGGGTGTAGAAATGGAGCGGAGGGACGATGATTGTGGTGTGAGCGCGCAAGGGAGAGTCGGGTGACGGCCGCTTAGCCGATTACAAGCGAGAGGGCAGCACGAGCAAGTACTTGAGTCCGGGGTTTTTTTTTTTTTC
>NZ_JAAGPB010000082.1:0-23959 GCF_017104585.1 Burkholderia sp. Ac-20392 | reverse complement strand
GAGCGGCGGCGGTGCGGCAGAGTCGGGAATCGGCTGCAGCGCGGTCGCCCACGCGGCCACCCATCCGGCCGGTGCGGCCGAGGCCGACGCCACGAGCGGCGAGACAAAGACGGCCGCGCCCAGCACGGCCGCGGCGATACTGCTTCGGAATGACATCGGCAAAATCCTCGTCGGAAAGCGGGCATTGTGCCGCAGAAGGCGCGAACCCCACGCGCCGAACCACCATCACGCGACCCGATCGCGCCCCGACGTGCCTCGTTTACCCGAGTCTCACCGCAATTCCGCAAGAAATTTATTAACCGACCGGTCGGTTGGTTTATACTTCGCACACATTCAACCGGACGAGAACCTCGCCATGTACACGCAATCCCTCGACATCCCCGGCAACGTCGCGCCACTCGACGCCGCAGCCGAGTCGCCCGAGCAGGCGCGGTTCGATGCGGTCATGGCCGCCGACGGCAAGATCGAACCGCAGGACTGGATGCCCGACGCCTATCGCAAGACGCTGGTTCGCCAGATCTCGCAGCACGCGCACTCGGAAGTCGTGGGCATGCTGCCCGAAGGCAACTGGATCTCGCGCGCGCCGAGCCTGAAGCGCAAGGCGATCCTGCTCGCGAAGGTCCAGGACGAAGCCGGCCACGGCCTCTATCTCTATAGCGCGGCCGAAACGCTCGGCGTATCGCGCGATTCGCTGATCGACGCACTGCACGCCGGCAAGGCGAAATACTCGAGCATCTTCAACTACCCGACGCCGACCTGGGCCGACGTCGGCGTGATCGGCTGGCTCGTCGACGGCGCCGCGATCATGAACCAGATCCCGCTGTGCCGCTGCACGTACGGCCCGTACGCGCGCGCGATGATCCGCGTGTGCAAGGAAGAATCGTTCCACCAGCGCCAGGGCTTCGACGCGCTGCTGTCGATGATGAAGGGCACCGACGCGCAACGCGCGATGGTCCAGCAGGCCGTGAACCGCTGGTGGTGGCCGGTGCTGATGATGTTCGGCCCGAGCGACGCCGATTCGGTCCACAGCAATCAGTCCGCGAAATGGGGCATCAAGCGGATCACGAACGACGACCTGCGGCAGAAGTTCGTCGACGCGACGGTCGACCAGGCGAAGGTGCTCGGCGTGACGCTGCCCGACCCCGACCTGAAATGGAACGAGGCGCGCGGCCATCACGACTACGGCACGATCGACTGGGACGAATTCTGGCGCGTGGTCAACGGCGACGGCCCGTGCAACAAGGAACGCCTCGCGACCCGCGTGAAAGCACACAACGACGGCGCATGGGTACGCGAAGCCGCACTCGCCCACGAAGCAAAGCGCCGCGCACGCGCCGAACAGCACGCCGCCTGAGCGGCGGCACACCATCGAATTCAGGATTCAGGAGAAAGTGATGAACAAGGAATGGCCGATCTGGGAAGTGTTCGTGCGCAGCAAGCAGGGGCTCGACCACAAGCATTGCGGCAGCCTGCACGCCGCCGACGCGTCGATGGCGCTGCGCATGGCGCGCGACGTCTACACGCGCCGCCAGGAAGGCGTGAGCATCTGGGTGGTGCCGTCGTCTGCAATTACCGCGTCGGATCCGAGCGAGAAGGCCGAGCTGTTCGAACCGGCGGGCGACAAGATCTACCGTCACCCGACGTTCTACACGCTGCCCGACGAAGTCAACCACATGTAACGCCCGCGCCATGACGATCACGCCCGAACACCTCTCCTACGTGCTGCGCCTCGCGGACAACACGCTGATCCTCGGTCAGCGCAATGCCGAATGGTGCGGCCACGGCCCGATCCTCGAGGAAGACATCGCGCTCACCAACATGAGCCTCGACCTCATCGGCCAGGCGCGCATGCTGTATACGCACGCAGCCGAACTCGAGCGCCAGCTTACCGGCGCGACGAAGACCGAGGACGACTACGCCTACTTCCGCACCGAGCGCGAGTTCGCGAACTTCACGCTCGCCGAGCTGCCGCATTACGGCCCGCTCGCCGGCACTGCGCACGCCGACAAGGACTACGCGGTGACGATCGTGCGCAATTTCCTGTACTCGGTGCTGATGCTGCACGTGTGGACCGCGCTCGAAACGTCGACCGACACGCAGCTCGCCGCGATCGCCGCGAAATCGGTGAAGGAAACCCGCTATCACGTGCAGCACGCACGCGAGTGGCTCGTTCGCCTCGGCGACGGCACCGACGAATCGCACCGTCGCGCGCAGGACGCGCTCGACTACCTGACGCCGTACACGCGCGAATTCTTCGCCGCCGATGCAATCGACGACGCGGTCGCCGCCGAGGGCATCGCCCCCGCGCCGGCCACGCTCGAAGCAGCATGGCGCGCGGACGTGGACGACGCGCTCGCGGAAGCGACGCTCACGCTGCCGGCCCCCGTGCAGCATGTAACGACCGGCAAGCAGGGCGAGCACTCGGAGCACATGGGCTACCTGCTCGCGGAACTGCAAAGCCTCGCACGCCAGCACCCTGGCGCGACCTGGTAACCCCGACGCCACGGAGCCCGACGATGTCCGTCCAGACCGCCCCCGCTCATGTCGCGCCCACCACGCACCGCGACGATCCGCTGCTCGCCCGTGCATGGGACGTGCTCGAAGCCGTGCCCGACCCCGAGATCCCGGTCGTGTCGATCCGCGAGCTCGGCATCCTGCGCGACGTCCGCCGCGCGGACGACGGCCAGCTCGAGGTCGTGATCACGCCGACCTATTCGGGCTGCCCGGCCATGTCGCAGATCGCGGAGGACATCGCCGCCGCGCTGCAGGCCGCCGACCTCCCGCCGCACCGGATCGAGACGGTGCTCGCGCCTGCATGGACGACCGACTGGATCACGCAGGAAGCGCGCGACAAGCTGCGCGCGTACGGCATCGCGCCGCCGGTCGGCCAGTGCGGCACCGCCGCGCCGCGGGAAAACATCGTGCGCTTCGTGCCGCGGCCCGTCGCGGCGCCTGCGTGCCCGCGCTGCGGCTCCGCTCGTACCGAACGTCTCGCGCAATTCGCATCCACGGCCTGCAAGGCGCTGTATCGCTGCGTCGACTGCCGCGAACCCTTCGACTACTTCAAACCTTATTAATCGATATGGCGACCCCGCAATTTCATCCGCTGCGTATCCGCGACGTGCGGCCCGAGACCGCCGACGCCGTAACCGTCTCCTTCGACGTGCCGCCCGAGCTGCGCGATGCGTACCGCTTCACGCAGGGCCAGTTCGTCACGCTGAAGACCCACATCGACGGCGAGGAAACGCGCCGCTCGTATTCGATCTGCGTCGGCACGACGGACTACGACCGCGACGGCGAACTGCGCATCGGCATCAAGCGCGTGCGCGGCGGCCGCTTCTCGAACTTCGCGTTCGATTCGCTCAAGCCGGGCCACACGATCGACGTGATGACGCCGGACGGCCGTTTCTTCACGCACCTGAACGCCGATCACGGCAAGCAGTACGTCGCGTTTTCCGGCGGCTCCGGGATCACGCCGGTGCTCGCGATCGTGAAGACGACGCTCGAACTCGAACCGCGCAGCACGTTCACGCTGATCTACGGCAACCGCAGCGTCGACGCGATCATGTTCGCGGAGGAGCTCGAGGACCTGAAGAACCGCTACATGAACCGCTTCGTCCTCTATCACGTGCTGTCGGACGACCAGCAGGACGTCGAGCTGTTCAACGGCGTGCTCGACCAGACGAAATGCGCGGAATTCCTCGACACGCTGACGCCGGCCGATGCAATCGACGAGGCATTCATCTGCGGCCCCGCGCCGATGATGGATGCGGCCGAAGCCGCGCTGAAGACAGCCGGCGTGCCGCAGGCGAAGGTGCACGTCGAGCGCTTCGGTACGCCGCTGCCGCAGGCCGGCACGCCGGTCGTCGAAATCACCGACCAGACGCCGGCTGCCGACCTGGAAATCGTGCTCGACGGCAAGAAGCGCAAGCTGCGGCTGCCGTACCAAGGCGTGAGCCTGCTCGATGTCGGCCTGCGCGCGGGCCTCGCGCTGCCGTACGCGTGCAAGGGCGGCGTGTGCTGCACGTGCCGCGCGAAGGTGCTCGAGGGCGAAGTGCGGATGGAGAAGAACTACACGCTCGAAGAGCATGAAGTGAAGGACGGCTTCGTGCTCACGTGCCAGTGCCACCCGATCAGCGACAAGGTCGTCGTGAGCTACGACGAGCGTTGAGCGACGTCGCGTCGCGGTGCCAGACGGTTTCTCGCCGTCACACATCTCGCTTACACTAGGGGCCGCCGGCCGGCTGGACATCGCAACGTCCGCCCGGCCGGCGGTTTTCTTTTGTTGACGACAGGCCGATGAGTACCATTCATGTGATTCAGGGCGGCACCGCCGCCGCGTCACTGCGCGAGGCACTTGCGCAAACCGGACGCGACGAGCTCGTCGTCGGGTTGCTCGACGATCTCGGCGTCGGGCCGCTCAAGGGCGCCGACGAGACGCCCGACACGCGCGCCGCCTTCTGGCAGCGCGTGCTAGGCGACCAGATTCCCGACTGGAACGCGGAGATCGAAGGCGAGTTCGCGCGCCTCGACCAGCTCGCGACCGATACAGGCCAGGTGGTGGTGTGGCATGCGCCGAGCGTCGGCGACAAGTTGCTGCTGCGCCGCGTCGCCTATCACCTGCGCAACGTCCCGCAACGCCTGAACGAAGTGCGGCTGTCGGCCGCCGACCTCGACTCGGTGCAGCGCGCGGCACTGTCGCGCACCGACCAGGCGTGCGCGACCGGCATGTTCTCGCCGGCCGATCTGGCGCGGAAGCGCCCGGTGGCCGCACCGATCTCGGTGCTGCGCATCGGCCGCCTCGCGCTCGAATGGCAGGAGGCGAAGCACCTGAACGCCGAGTTGCGCTACTGGGTCAGCAACACGATCAAGAGCGGCTACTACGAGGATCTCGACACGCTGATCGTTGCGCGCGCGGAAACCGACTGGCGGCCCGCGGGGCGCCTCGTCGGCAGCATCATGGCCGACGCCGACCGCGGCGGGCTGTTCGTCAGCGACTCGATCGCCTGGTGGCGTTGCCGCGAGCTCGCGGCAGCCGGCCGGCTCGAGCTGCAGGACGACGCGCCCGACGCCCTCTCTTCCACGCAGGTGCGCGCGGCCCGCGCGGCCACCACGCACCGCTAATCTTCCGCATTCGACCATGGCCCGTACCCGAGCGCCCGACCACGAATCCCAGCGCGAGCAGATCCTCGATCTGGCCGCCGAGAAATTCGCGCAGACGAGCTATCCGAGCACGTCGATGTCCGATCTCGCGACCGCGAGCGGCACGTCGAAGGCACGCCTCTATCACTATTACGAGAGCAAGGAAGCGATCCTGTTCGACCTGCTCGACCGCTACACGAAACGGCTGATGCTGATCATCGCCGAGGTCGAAGGGGCGAGCCAGCGACGCGGCCTCAGCGAGCGCGACGCGTTTGCGGAGCTGGTGCGCGCATTCCTCGCCGAGTACGAGACGTCGCACAGCCGGCACGTCGCGCTGCTCAACGACGTGAAGTATCTCGAGGACGCGCAGCGCGAAATCGTGCTCGACCGCCAGCGCGACATCGTCGCGGCGTTCACGCGGCAGCTCGCCCGCGCGTATCCGGACCGCATCTCGAAGGAAAACCAGACATCCGTGACGATGATGGTGTTCGGGATGATCAACTGGACGTTCACGTGGCTGAAGCCGGGCGGCCGCCTCGGCTACCGCGACTTCGCCGAGCAGGTGATCGACCTGATCGAGCGCGGGCTGTCGACCGCCGCCTGATTGACGCGCAGCAGCAAGCGTTGCGCGACGGGCACACTGCGACCGCCTGTTGCGCGTTTCATATGATGAATTTTAAGTCTGTTTAAAATCAGATAGATAGACAATTAACTAAGCAGATTTAGAATTCATCCTCCAGCTTAAACATCGTCAAATACGGGTTTTCCCCAATCCGAGGGCCAGCGGTCGGGTAAAATGCTGTTGCATTGCACAACCCGCTGTACGGTCACACTGAGGAACCCACGATGAACACGCAATTCAACGGCACTGCCGATGTCGTCGGCAACGCCGGGTCTGCGCCGGTTCTCGTCAGGGAACTGGCTTCCAAAGACCGTGAGCAAATGCTCACTCACTTTCTCTCGCTCGACGAAGAGGATCGCCTGCTGCGCTTCGGCCAGATGGTGCCCGACCACGTGATCGAGAACTATGTCCGCACGATCGACTTCGGCCGCGACACCGTGTTCGGCGTGTTCGACCACGACCTCGAACTGATCGGCGTCGGCCACCTGGCCTACCTGCCGGCCGAGGGCGACAAGCGCACGGCCGAATTCGGCGTATCGGTGCTCGAAAGCGCACGCGGCCGCGGCGTCGGCTCGAAGCTATTCGAGCGCGCGGCGATCCGCAGCCGCAACACGCACGTGACGATGCTGTACATGCACTGCCTGTCGCGGAACGCGACGATGATGCACATCGCGAAGAAATCCGGGATGCGGATCGAGTACGCGTACGGCGAAGCCGATGCGTACCTGTCGCTGCCGCCGGCCGACCACTCGACGATCATCGCCGAGATGCTGCAGGAACAGGCCGCGGTGTTCGACTACGCGATGAAGCGCCAGGCGCGCCGCACCACGAAGTTCATCGAATCGCTGATGCCCGCCGCCCTGACGGCGTAATGTCGGCCAGCCGGGCCGCGCCAACCGCGCGCCCGGCCCCTCCCTTCCCCACCGCGTACTAGCGCACCGAACGAATCGGCAACGCCGTCGTTTCCTTGAAGCATTCGAGCGAAAAGCTCGTCTTCACGTCGATCACCGACGGGTGATGCAGCAGATGCTCCTGCACGAAGCGGGAGAAATGCGCCATGTCCTCGACCTGCACGCGCAGCAGGTAATCCATATCCCCCGTCATCGCATGGCACGCGACCACTTCCGGCCAGGTCTGCACGGCCGCGCGAAACAGCTCCGCATGGGTCGCGCCCGCACGCGCCGACGTTTCGTCGGCCCGCACCGGCGCCAGGCCGCCGCGCTTCTCGAGCCGCACGCTCACGTACGCGAGCAGGTCGAGCCCGAGCTTCTGCGGATCCAGCAGCGCGACATAGCCGGTGATCACGCCGATCTCCTCGAGCCGCCGGATTCGCCGCAGGCACGGGCTCGGTGACAGGTTCACGCGCTCGGCGATCTCCTGGTTCGACAGGCGCCCGTTCTCCTGAAGAATCGCAAGAATCCGCCGGTCGATGGCATCCAATTCGGCTTGCGCCATCTTCTGCCCTCCATTGAATATTTAAAGACTGGAAATTGCGCCATCGTAGGTTCGGGCAATTAAGTTCGCAAGTTTACGCTCGCGGCTGCCCGCTACACTCTGTCGCACGTACCGATTCGTCGCACACGCCGCTGCGTGTGCCACGTTCGACATCGAACCAGGCTGGGCATGCGCACGTCGCCCCGGCCGATCGCCCCCACAGGAGACACGCCATGCAGATCCCGAACTGGGACAACCCCGTCGGCACCGACGGCTTCGAATTCATCGAATACACGGCACCGGACCCGAAAGCGCTCGGACAACTGTTCGAACGGATGGGTTTCACCGCGATCGCGCGCCACCGCCACAAGGACGTGACGGTGTACCGCCAGGGCGACATCAACTTCATCATCAACGCCGAACCCGATTCGTTCGCACAACGCTTCGCGCGCCTGCACGGCCCGTCGATCTGCGCGATCGCGTTCCGCGTGCAGGATGCCGCGAAGGCATACCAGCACGCACTCGATCTCGGCGCCTGGGGCTTCGACAACAAGACGGGCCCGATGGAGCTGAACATCCCGGCGATCAAGGGCATCGGCGATTCGCTGATCTACTTCGTCGACCGCTGGCGCGGCAAGAACGGCGCGCAACCGGGCGCAATCGGCAACATCAGCATCTATGACGTCGACTTCGAGCCGATCGCCGGCGCGAACCCGAACCCGGTCGGCCACGGCCTCACCTATATCGACCACCTGACGCACAACGTGCATCGCGGCCGCATGCAGGAATGGGCCGAGTTCTACGAACGCCTGTTCAACTTCCGCGAAGTGCGCTACTTCGACATCGAAGGCAAGGTGACGGGCGTGAAGTCGAAGGCGATGACGTCGCCGTGCGGCAAGATCCGCATCCCGATCAATGAGGAAGGCTCGGATACGGCCGGCCAGATCCAGGAATACCTCGACGCGTACCACGGCGAAGGCATCCAGCACATCGCGCTCGGCGCCACCGACATCTACCAGGCGGTCGATGGCCTGCGCAGCAAGGAAGTGAAGCTGCTCGACACGATCGACACGTATTACGAACTGGTCGACCGCCGCGTGCCGAACCACGGCGAATCGCTGGACGAACTGAAGAAGCGCAAGATCCTGATCGACGGCGCGCGCGACGACCTGCTGCTGCAGATCTTCACCGAGAACCAGATCGGGCCGATCTTCTTCGAGATCATCCAGCGCAAGGGCAACCAGGGCTTCGGCGAAGGCAACTTCAAGGCGCTGTTCGAATCGATCGAACTCGACCAGATCCGTCGCGGCGTCGTGCAGGACAAGGCCTGACGCATCCGACGGGCGGCTGTCCGGGGCAACCTGGGCCCGCACGATCCGGCGGCGCAAAGAAAAAGGGCGGGAATCCGAGGATTCCCGCCCTTTTTGCATTCCGGCGCGGCCCGCAGGCCGCGCGACCGGATCAACGCGCGTTCGCCTTCGACTCGACGGCGCGCTCGGCCGACGGCTGCGCGACGGCGTCCTGGGCCGGCACGATCTGCTGCATCTGCGCGCCGGCTGCCGCCAATGCGCTCGCGCCTCGCGCGTGCACCGGGCCGGTCATCGAGAAAAACGCGGCGGACACGATCAGGAAACTCTGGATATGACGTGTGTTCATTGCACCTCCTGTAAAACTACCGGCGCCTCCCCGATTGCGTCGAAACGAACCAACGCGGCCGGGCACCTCCGGCAGGCCGACAAGATTAACGGCGTTTGCACGCAGATGGGGCCAGCTTTACATGCTTTTACATGATGTAACGCATGGTTCCGCCCTGTTTTTCTGACGCAGCGCCGCAATCTCCCCGCGTTCCAACCGATGGGCGGCGGGTTTGCCCCAGTGCTACCATCGCTTAAAACCGGCCAATATGCCGGCCACTGCCGACGCGTCCACAAGATGCCCGAAGCAGTCGAGTTTTGGTGATCCCAAACTGGGTGGAGGAGACTGTTAATGAATGCCCCGCTAGACGCAGGCCAACGCGCGTCCCTAGAAGCCGCGCTGAAGTCCGTCACGCTTGACGACAAATACACACTGGAACGCGGTCGCGCGTACATGAGCGGCATCCAGGCCCTCGTGCGCCTGCCGATGCTCCAGCAGGAACGCGATCGCGCCGCCGGTCTCAATACCGCCGGCTTCATCTCCGGCTATCGCGGTTCGCCGCTCGGCGGCCTCGATCTGTCGCTCTGGAAAGCCAAGCAGCACCTGGCAGCCCACCAGATCGTCTTCCAGCCCGGCCTCAACGAAGATCTCGCCGCCACCGCCGTGTGGGGCTCGCAGCAAGTAAACCTGTACCCCGGCGCGAAGCACGACGGCGTGTTCGGCATGTGGTACGGCAAGGGCCCGGGCGTCGACCGCACGGGCGACGTATTCAAGCATGCGAACTCGGCAGGCTCGTCCCAGCACGGCGGCGTGCTGGTGCTCGCCGGTGACGACCACGCGGCGAAATCGTCGACGCTCGCACACCAGTCAGAACACATCTTCAAGGCCTGCGGGCTGCCGGTGCTGTTCCCGTCCAACGTGCAGGAATATCTCGATTTCGGCCTGCACGGCTGGGCAATGAGCCGCTACTCGGGCCTGTGGGTTGCGCTCAAGTGCGTGACGGACGTCGTCGAATCGTCGGCGTCGGTCGACATCGACCCGCATCGCACCGAGATCGTGCTGCCGACCGACTTCATCCTGCCGGAAGGCGGGCTGAACATCCGCTGGCCCGACCCGCCGCTCGTGCAGGAAGCACGGCTGCTCGACTACAAGTGGTACGCGGCGCTCGCGTATGTGCGCGCGAACAAGCTCGACCGGATCGAGATCGATTCGCCGAACGCGCGCTTCGGGATCATGACCGGCGGCAAGGCCTACCTCGACGTACGCCAGGCGCTGACCGATCTTGGCCTCGACGACGAAACCTGCGCGCGGATCGGCATCCGGCTCTACAAGGTCGGCTGCGTGTGGCCGCTCGAAGCGCAGGGCGCGCAGGCGTTCGCGCGCGGCCTCGACGAAATCCTCGTCGTCGAGGAAAAGCGCCAGATCCTCGAATACGCGATCAAGGAAGAACTGTACAACTGGCCCGACGGCCAGCGGCCGCGCGTGTTCGGCAAGTTCGACGAGAAGGACGGCGCCGGCGGCGAATGGTCGGTGCCGATGGGCAACTGGCTGCTGCCCGCGCACTACGAGCTGTCGCCCGCGATCATCGCGAAGGCGATCGCGACGCGCCTCGAGAAGTTCGAGCTGCCGTCCGACGTGCGCGCAAGCATCGCCGCGCGCCTCGCCGTGATCAACGCGAAGGAGATGGCGCTCGCGAAGCCGCACGTGCAGACCGAGCGCAAGCCGTGGTTCTGCTCGGGCTGCCCGCACAACACGTCGACCAACGTGCCGGAAGGCTCGCGCGCGATCGCCGGCATCGGCTGCCACTACATGACCGTGTGGATGGACCGCAGCACGAGCACCTTCAGCCAGATGGGCGGTGAAGGCGTGCCGTGGATCGGCCAGGCGCCGTTCACGGACGAGAAGCACGTGTTCGCGAACCTCGGCGACGGCACCTATTTCCACTCGGGCCTGCTGGCGGTGCGTGCGGCGATTTCGTCGAAGGCGAACATCACCTACAAGATCCTCTACAACGACGCCGTCGCGATGACGGGCGGCCAGCCGGTCGACGGCGTGCTGACGGTGCCGCAGATCACGCACCAGCTCGCGTCGGAAGGCGCGAAGAAGATCGTGATCGTCACCGACGAGCCGGAGAAGTACGACAGCCAGAAGGCGCTGCTCGCGCCGGGCGTGACGATCCATCACCGCGACCAGCTCGACGACGTGCAGCGCGAGCTGCGCGAGATCGAAGGCACGACGATCCTGATCTACGACCAGACCTGCGCGACCGAGAAGCGCCGCCGCCGCAAACGCGGCACGTATCCGGATCCGGCGAAGCGCGTCGTGATCAACGACGCGGTGTGCGAAGGCTGCGGCGACTGCTCGGTGCAGTCGAACTGCCTGTCGGTCGAGCCGCTGGAAACCGAATTCGGCACGAAGCGCCAGATCAACCAGTCGAGCTGCAACAAGGACTTCTCGTGCGTGAAGGGCTTCTGCCCGAGCTTCGTCACGGTCGAGGGCGGCCAGCTGAAGAAGCCGAAGGCCGTGTCGGTCGACGGCGACGCACTACCGCCGATCCCTGAACCGACGCTGCCGGACATCGACCGCGCCTACGGCGTGCTCGTCACGGGCGTCGGCGGCACGGGCGTCGTCACGATCGGTGCGCTGCTCGGGATGGCCGCGCACCTGGAAAACAAGGGCGTGACCGTGCTCGACGTCACCGGCCTCGCGCAGAAGGGCGGCGCCGTGATGAGCCACGTGCAGATCTCGCACGCGCCGACCGACATCCACGCCACGCGGATCGCGATGGGCGAAGCCGACCTCGTGATCGGCTGCGACGCGCTCGTCACGGCCGGCGACGAGTGCACGTCGCGGATGCGCCACGACACGACGCGCGTGGTCGTCAACAGCGCGCAGACGCCGACCGCCGAGTTCATCAAGAACCCGAACTGGTCGTTCCCCGGCCTGTCCGCGGAAAACGACATCCGTGCGGCGGCGGGCGAAGCCGTCGATTTCATCGACGCGAACCGCTTCGCGGTCGCGCTGCTCGGCGACGCGATCTACACGAACCCGTTCGTGCTCGGCTACGCGTGGCAGAAAGGCTGGCTGCCGCTCACGCTCGCGTCGCTCGTCCGTGCGATCGAGCTGAACGCGGTATCGGTGGAGAAGAACCGTGCGGCGTTCGACTGGGGCCGCCGCGCTGCGTACGACCTGGCGAGCGTGAAGCAGGCTGCGGCCGGTGACGCACGCCCCGCGCAAGGCGCCACGGTGATCGCGCTGCACACGAAGAAGGCGGTCGACGCCCTGATCGCGAAGCGCGTGGAATTCCTCACCGCGTACCAGAATGCCGCGTACGCGTCGCGCTATGCGGCGTTCGTCGACAAGGTGCGCGCGGCCGAGCGCACGCTGGCAGACGGCGACACGATGCAGGAGCAGCTGACCGAAGCGGTCGCGCGCAACCTGTTCAAGCTGATGGCGTACAAGGACGAATACGAGGTCGCGCGGCTGCAGTCCGATCCGGCCTTCCTCGCCCGTCTGACCGCGCAGTTCGAAGGTGACTGGAAGCTGAAATTCCACCTCGCGCCGCCGCTGTTCGCGAAGACGGATGCACACGGCCATCTCGTGAAGAAGGCGTACGGCCCGTGGATGATGTCGGCGTTCCGGCTGCTCGCGAAGGCGAAGTTCCTGCGCGGCACCGGGCTCGACCCGTTCGGCCGTACCGAGGAGCGCCGCACCGAGCGCGCGCTGATCGGCGAGTACGAAGCGCTGATCGGCGAGGTGCTCGCCAAGCTGAACGCGGCCAACCGCCCGCTCGCCCTCGAGCTCGCGGCGCTGCCGGACGGCATTCGCGGCTACGGCCACGTGAAGGAGAACAACCTGCGCGCGGTCCGCCAGAAGTGGAACACGCTGCTCGCGAAGTGGCGCGCGCCGGCCGGCGGCCAGTCGCACCAGCAGGTCGCGTAACGGCACGCGGCGGGCATTCGCGGTCCGGATGCCCGCCGGCGAGCGGCTCGCCGCTCACATCACGTCACGATAAAAAAACGCCACGGAACGCTGGTTCCGTGGCGTTTTTCATTGCGCCGCGCCCGAAGCGCGGCACACGCTGGCGTGGACTTACTTCGTGTTCACGTTCGCGGCAGCAACAGCCGTCATGTTGATGATCCGGCGCACGGTCGCGGCCGGCGTCAGGATGTGAGCCGGCTTCGCCGCGCCGAGCAGGAACGGGCCGACCGTCACGCCTTCGCCGCCGACCATCTTCAGCAGGTTGTACGCGATGTTCGCCGCTTCGACGTTCGGCATGATCAGCAGGTTTGCTTCGCCCGACAGCGTCGTGCCGGGGAATGCCTGCTTGCGGATCATTTCCGACAGCGCCGCGTCGCCGTGCATTTCGCCGTCGACTTCGAGGTTCGGCGCACGTTCGACGATCAGCTTGCGAGCCTCGCCCATCCGGCGCGACGACGCCGACGGCGCGCTGCCGAAGTTCGAGTTCGACAGCAGTGCAGCCTTCGGCGCAATGCCGAAGCGCTCGATCTCGGCCGCGGCCTGGATCGTCATGTCGGCGAGCTGTTCGGCGCTCGGCAACTCGTTCACGTACGTATCGCACACGAACAGGTTGCGGCCCGGCAGCATCAGCAGGTTCATCGCCGCGAAGTGCTCGGCGCCCTTCGCGCGGCCCAGCACCTGCTCGATGAACTTCAGGTGGCTGTGGAACGTGTCGATCATCCCGCAGATCATCCCGTCCGCGTCGCCCAGGTGCACGAGCATCGCGCCGATCAGCGTGTTGAACTTGCGCATCGCGGCCTTCGCGACTTCCGGCGTCACGCCGTCGCGCGCGCCGATCTCCTGATACGCCTGCCAGTAGCGGTGGTAGCGCGCATCGTCTTCCGGATCGACGATTTCGAAATCGGTGCCGGCCTTCAGCTTCGAGCCGATCTTCGCGAGGCGCATGTCGATGACCGACGGACGGCCGACGAGGATCGGCTTCGCGATCTTTTCCTGCAGCACGAACTGCGCGGCGCGCAGCACGCGCTCGTCCTCACCTTCGGCGAACACGATGCGGGCCTGCTTCTGCTTCGCGGTGGCGAACACCGGGCGCATCACCATGCCGGTGCGGTAAACGGTCGCGCCGAGTTGCTCGCGGTACGCGTCCATGTCCTGGATCGGACGGGTGGCGACGCCCGAATCCATCGCGGCCTGTGCGACGGCCGGCGCGATCTTGATGATCAGGCGCGGGTCGAACGGCTTCGGAATCAGGTAGTCCGGCCCGAACTCGAGCGAGTGGCCTTCATACGCCTTCGCGACTTCTTCGCTCTGGTCGGTTTCCTGTGCCAGTTCAGCGATCGCGCGCACGCACGCGAGCTTCATTTCTTCCGTGATCGTCGTCGCGCCGACGTCGAGCGCGCCGCGGAAGATGAACGGGAAGCACAGCACGTTGTTGACCTGGTTCGGGTAGTCCGAACGGCCGGTCGCGACGATCGCATCCGGGCGCACGGCCTTCGCATCTTCCGGGCGGATTTCCGGTTCCGGGTTCGCGAGCGCCAGGATCAGCGGGCGGTCGCCCATCGTCTTGACCATGTCCTGCTTGAGCACGCCCGCGCTCGAGCAGCCGAGGAACACGTCGGCGCCGACGATCGCGTCGGCGAGCGTGCGTGCGTCGGTGGTTGCCGCATAGCGCTGCTTCGACGGATCGAGGTTGCCGCGCCCTTCGTAGATCACGCCCTTCGAATCGGCGACGAGGATGTTCGACTTCGTCAGGCCGAGGTTCACCAGCAGGTCCAGGCACGCGATCGCAGCGGCGCCCGCGCCCGAGCACACGAGCTTCACTTCGGACAGCTTCTTGTCGACGACCTTCAGGCCGTTCAGGATCGCGGCCGACGCGATGATCGCGGTGCCGTGCTGGTCATCGTGGAAGACGGGGATCTTCATGCGCTCGCGCAGCTTCTGCTCGATGTAGAAGCATTCCGGCGCCTTGATGTCCTCGAGGTTGATGCCGCCGAGCGTCGGCTCGAGCATCGCGATCGCCTCGACGAGCTTGTCGGGGTCGGACTCCGACAGTTCGATGTCGAATACGTCGATGCCCGCGAATTTCTTGAAGAGGCAGCCCTTGCCTTCCATCACCGGCTTCGCGGCGAGCGGGCCGATGTTGCCGAGGCCGAGCACGGCGGTGCCGTTCGTGATGACGCCGACGAGGTTGCCGCGCGACGTGTACTTCTGCGCGTCGAGCGGATCGGCGTGGATCGCTTCACACGCGGCGGCGACGCCCGGCGAATACGCAAGCGACAGATCGAGCTGGTTCGACAGCGGCTTGGTCGGGGTGACCGAAATCTTGCCGGGTTTCGGGTTCAGGTGATAAGCCAGTGCGGCCTGCTTCAGTTGTTCGTCCATGATTGACCTGCGAGAGACATGCGAAATATTGACGGTTCAGTACGCAGCACCTTCGGCCGCGTCTGCTTGAATCGAGGGGATGATCGACTGCGAGACGGCACGCGACGCGCCGGGTCGGCACGCCATCGAACCTTGGCGGGTGGCAAGAGGAAAGTACAAAGTACTGAACGATTTCTAAGGGTCGCCTAGTGTACACCCCCTAAATGACGCATGTTGGTGCAGCGCCGCATCCTCCGCATCAGCGCGCGATCGGTCTGGCCCCGTTTGTTTCGCCGGTGGTGAGCCGCGCGGTGAACCTGCGCGAATTCCGCCGAAAACCGGCCTGAATCGGGTAAAATAGCGGGCTACGCGCGCAGCGATGCGATTGGCCCTCCGATCGCGCCCCGGCCCCCTGGGCAGGTTCCCCTTGCTGCGCCACCGGGCCCGCGCCCGCTCTTCGCTCATCACCCAAGGAATGCCCATGACAGGCTACGATCGTCAGTCGATCTCGGATACGACCGCCAAAATCCTGCTCGAAGTACAGGCAGTGCACTTCAACGCAGAAAAACCGTTCATCTTCACGTCCGGCTGGGCAAGCCCCGTCTATATCGACTGCCGCAAGCTGATTTCGTATCCGCGCGTGCGCCGCGCGCTGATGGAAATGGCTGAAACGACGATCACGCGCGACATCGGCTTCGAGCAGATCGACGCGGTGGCGGGCGGCGAGACGGCCGGCATCCCGTTCGCGGCCTGGATCGCGGACCGGATGATGGTGCCGATGCAGTACGTGCGCAAAAAGCCGAAGGGTTTCGGCCGCAACGCGCAGATCGAAGGCCATCTGGAAGAAGGCTCGCGCGTGCTGCTGGTGGAAGACCTGACGACCGACAGCCGCAGCAAGATCAACTTCGTCAACGCGCTGCGCACCGCAGGCGCGACGGTGAACCACTGCTTCGTGCTGTTCCACTACAACATCTTCAAGGAAAGCGTGTCGGTCCTGAAGGACATCGACGTCGACCTGCACGCACTCGCCACGTGGTGGGACGTGCTGCGCGTCGCGAAGGCATCGGGCTACTTCGAGACGAAGACGCTCGACGAAGTCGAGAAATTCCTGCACGCACCGGCCGAGTGGTCGGCGGCGCACGGCGGCGCGACGTCCCCGAAGGACTGACGCCGCGCCGGCCCGCTGGCCGGCGTCCTGGCCGAACAAGCCGCCCGCTTCATCGCGGGCGGTTTTTTTTCGCCCGCCGATTCGCGCAGGAAACGATCGCGACCATGGGTCGCGGCGTGCATCGCTCATCGAACCCTAATGCTAGACTTGATCCATCGCTGCCATCAGCTGCGCAGGCAACGCACTACGCCAACAACGCCGGACGCATCGGTCCGGCCCACGTGACGGGAGAAGCGCCATATGCGTGTGGATCGCCGGATCACTCCGCCTGCGCCATCGGGTCGCCCGTCGCCGTTCCTCGCCGCCCTCCTTTACGCCGCCGCCCTCACCGCCCTGCCCGCGCATGCGGAAGGCCCGTTCACCGTGACGAGCGACGACCTGACACCGGGCGGGCGCGTCCGCGCCGCGAACGTGTTCGACCGTGGCGACTGCAAGGGCGGCAACCACTCGCCGCAGCTCACCTGGCACAACCCGCCGCCCGGCACGCACGGCTACGCGGTCACGATCTTCGATCCCGATGCGCCGGGGCACGGCTGGTGGCACTGGGCCGTGGCCGGCATTCCGGCGACGGTCACGAGCCTGCCCGCCGACGCGAGTGCGTCCGGGTTTCTGCGGCGCATCGGCGCGAGCGAGGCGCGCAACGACTTCGGGATCGACGGCTACGGCGGCCCATGCCCGCCGCCCGGCAAGCCGCACCGCTACGTGATCACCGTCTATGCGCTGAAGGGCGACGACCTGCGCGTCGCGCAGGGCCGCCCCGCACCGATGTTCGAGCACGAGATCGGCACGCTGGCGATCGGTACCGCGCAACTCACGGTCAACTACGGGCAATAGCGCGTCGTCACCGGCGCCGGGCATCGCGCGCCGCCACGGCACCGCGCTGCGCCGCACCGCACCGCACCGCACCGCACTGCGATCGCCTGCCGCCGCGACATTCCGTACGCCGCAGCCACGCGTCTTCCCGTCATTTCGGCTTGCTAGACTCGTCGTCACCGGTCGCGGCGCCACGCCGCGCATCCGTCGCGCTGCCCGCCGGCGACGCGTGACGCGGCGAGCCTGCGGTCCGCCGTTCCCGTTCCTTTCCGGAGAACGCTTCATGTCGAACATCGTCATCGTCTATCACAGCGGCTACGGTCACACGCAGAAACTGGCCGAGGCCGTGCACGCGGGCGCGCAGGAGGCCGGTGCGACCGTGCGCCTGCTTGCCGTCGGCGACGTCGACGACGCGGGCTGGGCCGCGCTCGATGCGGCCGACGCGATCGTCTTCGGCGCGCCGACCTACATGGGCGGCCCGTCGGCGCAGTTCAAGCAGTTTGCCGATGCGACGTCGAAAGCGTGGTTCACGCAGAAATGGAAGGACAAGATCGCCGCGGGCTTCACGAACTCCGCGACGATGAACGGCGACAAGTTCTCGACGATTCAATATTTCGTCACGCTGTCGATGCAGCATGGGATGGTGTGGGTCGGCACGAGCCTGATGCCGGCCAACTCGAAGGCGGCCACGCGCAACGACATCAACTACCTGGGCGGCTCGACGGGCCTGCTCGCGCAGTCGCCGGCGGATTCGACGCCCGACGAAGGCCCGCTGCCGGGCGACCTCGAGACCGGCAAGGCATTCGGCCGGCGCGTTGCCGAAGCAACCGCCCGCTGGGTCGCCGGCCGCGGCTGAACACGCCCTGGCGCGCGCTCCGGCGGGCGCCAAAGGGACACAAGACGGCCCGCCGGCCGTCTTTTTTTCGCCCCGCGCGGTGCAGGCCCGCCGGATGACGTCTTAAAATGGCGGTTTCAGGGCGCGGGCCCCCGTTTCATTCAGTGAGAGCGAAATGAGCACCAAAGTTTTTGTCGACGGCCAGGAAGGCACGACCGGCCTCAAGATCTTCGAATACCTGTCGGCACGCAGCGACATCGAGATCCTGCGCATCGATGAAGCGAAGCGCAAGGATGTCGAAGAGCGCCGCCGCCTGATCAACGCGTCGGACGTCACGTTCCTGTGCCTGCCGGACGTTGCATCGCGCGAATCGGCCTCGCTCGTCGAGAACCCGAACACGACGCTGATCGACGCGAGCACCGCGTTCCGCACCAGCGCCGACTGGGCGTACGGCCTGCCGGAACTGACCCGCGCGCAGCGCGAGAAGATTCGCACGTCGAAGCGCATCGCCGTGCCGGGCTGCCACGCATCGGCCTTCGTGCTCGCGATGCGTCCGCTCGTCGAGGCAGGCATCGTCGCACCGACGTTCGCCGCACACAGCTACTCGATCACCGGCTACAGCGGCGGCGGCAAGTCGATGATCGCCGACTACGAAAACGCGGCGCCGGGCGGCAAGCTCGCAAGCCCGCGCCCGTATGCGCTCGGCCTCACGCACAAGCACCTGCCGGAAATGGCCGCGCACACAGGCCTCGCGAACCCGCCGATCTTCACGCCGATCGTCGGCCCGTTCCTGAAGGGTCTCGCGGTGACGACCTACTTCACGCCCGAGCAGCTCGCGAAGCGCACGACGCCGCAGGACGTGCAGCGCGTGTTCGCCGAGTACTACGCGGACGAAGCATTCGTGCGCGTCGCACCGTTCGATGCGGACGCGAACCTCGACGGCGGCTTCTTCGACGTGCAGGCGAACAACGACACGAACCGGGTCGACCTGTTCGTGTTCGGCAACGAAGAGCGCTTCGTCACGGTCGCGCGCCTCGACAACCTCGGCAAGGGCGCATCGGGCGCCGCGATCCAGTGCATGAACCTGAGCATCGGCGCCGCCGAGGACGCAGGTCTCAAACGCTGATTCAGCATCGCATGCAATGCAAAGCCGGCCACTGGCCGGCTTTTTATTTACCCGTATCAGGCAATATATAAAAAATTCCGGATCGCGCATTTACAAATATTTACAAGCTTTCCATTGCGCGATTACCAGTGAATTAATCCCACCCCCTCTTTATCCAGTCAATCCCGAATAGGGATAAACCGGATACCGTCGCTTTAAACGCTGCCGTTATACGCAGGAAGGCTCTGCGCCGGCCTGCCCGGCGTCGCACATTCCCCACTCCGGCCGCTTCCGGCAGCCTGTCTCACGTTTTAATTCTTACCGAATGCCGTGTCAGACAAGGATTCAAAACACGATACCCGTTTCAATCGCCTTTTTTAGACGGGTTCATCAATTGACAGCAAAAATCAAGGCGGCGACATTAGCTCGCACAATTAAACGATTGGAGACAGCGGCATGTCGCACGCCTTATCGAAGGGGGTGGCAACGGCCTTTGCCATTGCCCCTTTCCTGGTTGCATGTGGTGGGGGGGACGGCGGCGCACCCGCGCCGATCAATGCGCCCCAATGTTCCGGATCGAGCTGCGGCACGCAAGGGCCGCCGCCGTCACAGCCCGTCAACAACGCGCTGTGCCCGGCCAACGCCGACATCGTGAAGAGCACGTACCTCGGCGGCGCCGGTAGCGGCGAGATCGTCAGCGTCAACATCGACGCCGTGGCGATGACCTACACGCTCAAGTGGCTCGAATCGCCGATTCCACTCGCGACCGGCACGGTCACGCCGAGCCGCGCCGGCACGACGATCACCGGTGCGGTCATGCACCCGCCGACCGGCGTGCTGCCGACCGCGGAGCAGACGCGCTGCGCGTTCATCCTGACACCCGGCACGGGCAAGGCGCCGAGCGGCGCCACGTATTCGACGGCCGCCGACTTCAACCAGGCGAACCCGCCGATGCTGCTGGTCGGCATGGGCGTCGCGGGTGGCGGCATTCCGGGTGCGACGGTCCAGTACGACGGGCTGACGATCATCCCTGGCCTCGTGCAAAACGTCGGCCAGGTGCCGAACCGACACTTCGACTTCTATCCGTTCCTCGGCTTCGCGAACACGACGACGGACATCTCGAAGCTGCCGGGCACGTACAACGCGCTGATCTACCACCTCGTGCCGTCGGGCAACTACGCGACGAAGGGCACGAACTCGAGCGAGACGTTCGACGCGAACGGCGCGTGCACGTCGACCAGTTCGGGCGGCTGCCAGACGACCGGCAACCCGTGGACCGTGAACACCGCGAACGGCGGCTACTTCGACAGCACGAAGGCGCCGCAGACGCTGCCGCAAACGTCGCTGCCGATCGTCGGCGCGACCGGCAAGTCGGCGACCGCGCACATGGTGATCGGCCAGCTCAACGGCGCGACGGTGCCGGTGATCGTACGCACGGGCAACGTGAATCTCGGTACGCCGCCGCTGCACACCGACGCGCAGGTCGACGACGAATCGGGCATCGCGGTGCTCGGCGCGGCGACGGCCATCACGTCGGGCGCGATCGACGGCGGCTACGCGGGTGCGGACTCGAACTTCAAGTACACGGCGGCCCTGATCCGCGGCAGCAACGCGTCGTTCATCAACCCGAGCACGCAGGCCGAGGAAGACGGCTTCACGCTCGACTACGGCCAGACGACGCCGGGCCTGCTGAACGCGACGACGACGCCGCCGAGCGGCGCGAGCTATCCGTCCGCATCGGGCGTGGTGATCGCGACGGGCGGCCTGTACGCAGCGCTGATCCAGGGCACGGTGAACGGCGGCGTCACGTCGACGTCGGCGAACTCGACCACGTCGTCGACCCCGTACTTCGGCGTGGGCGCGCAGATCAGCAAGTAGCGGACGAGGGCGCGACGGCGGGCCGACCGCCGTCGCGTAACGCACGAGCGCGCGGCACGGCGCAGGCAGGACGAGCACAACCAACAGAAGCGGCCGACAGGGAGCTGGCCGCCGCACAAGACAAATCTGGAGGAGCAACATGAAGCGCAACCTCATTCTGGCGGCGGCCCTTGCCGCCCCCCTTCTTTCCGCCTGTGGCGGCGGCGACGACAATCCGCCTCCGCTCGTCGAAGACCGGCTCTGTCCTGCCTCGCTCGACTACACCACCGTGTTTACGGGTGGCGCGGGCAGCGGCGAACTCGCGAAGGTCCAGCTCGACACGACCAAGATGACCTGGCAGGTCACCTATGTCGAATCGCCGGTGCCGCAAACGACCGGCACCGTCGTGCCGACCCGCGCGGGCACCGTCGACAGCGGCACGCTCACGCAGGAAACGCTGCTGCCGACCAACAAGCTGAACCAGTGCGCCTTCCGCCTGAACGGCGCGAGCCTCGATCCGTCGCGCCCGGCGCGCATCTTCGTCGGCATGGGCGTCGCGGGCGGCACGATTCCCGGCAAGGAGATCCAGTTCAACGGCGTGCTCGGCCAGGCCGCGGTGCCCGACACGAAATTCCCGTACTACCCGTTCATCGGCTTCTCGTCGATCGAAACCGACATCACGAAGGTTGCGGGCACATACAGTCACACCGGCTTCGGTGAAGTGCCGTCGCAGAATTTCGCGCCGGCATCGATCGACGCGAAGGTGACGATCAACGCCGACGGCAGCTGGACCAAGTGCGACACGACCGGCCAGTTCGCCGGCGGCGCGTGCACGCAGCAAGGCACGAACTTCGTGCAGTCGGCGGACGGCAGCGGCGCGTTCCAGTCGAACAACTACGCGAGCCAGTTGAAGCCGACGCTGTCGGCGACGCCGCAGGGCAAGGGCTTCATGATCGTCGGCAAGCTGCGCAACCAGCTCGTGCCGATCCTCGTGCGCACGGGCGTCGCGAACCCGAACCCGACGCCCGACAGCAACGGCGTGCCGGGCCTCACCGCCGACGACGAATCGAGCATCTCGATCCTCGCACCGCAAACGACGATCGCGGTCGGCTCGCAGAACGGCGAGTACATCGGCGTCGACAGCCAGTTCGACTACCGCACCACCGCGCTGACGAACAACCAGGCGACGCTGCTCGATCCGTTCAACGCGTCGCAGGCCTCGCTCGCGACCGCGCTCGATCTCGACTACACGCAGAAGGTGCCGGGCACGGTCACGACGATCCATACGGGCGCCAGCAGCTCGACGCCGACCGGCAAGTTCATCTTCACGGGTGGCGTGTTCGGGTTCCTCGACAACGCCGGATCGACGCCGTATTTCACGATCGGCGCATTCGTCCAGTAAGCGGAGGGGGAAGCCGTGATGAAGAAAACCCTTCTCTGCGCGGCGGCCGGCGCCGCCGTGCTGGCGCCGCTCGCGGCGCACGCGCAGAGCGCCGGCAGCAACGTCGTCACGCTGGGCTGGTTCCACGTGATGCCGCAGCAGAGCAGCACGCCGATGACGACCAACGTCGCGCCGACGCCGATCAACACGCCGCTGCGGCTGCCGCCGTCGTTCACGTCGCCGGGCACCGGGCTGCGCACGAGCGGCGCCGACACCGTCGGCCTGACGGTCAGCCACTTCCTGACCGACCATATCGCGGTGACGTCGGTGGCCGGCGTACCGCCGGTGTTCAAGGTGTCGGGCCAGGGCACGATCAAGCCGCCAGGACCTGCCGGCGCGCTCGGCACGCAGAACATCGGGCTGGCATCGGTCAACCCGATCGTGAAGAGCGTGCGGCAATGGAGCCCGGCCGTGCTGCTGCAGTACTACTTCGGGCAGGCCACCGCGAAGTTCCGGCCGTTCCTCGGCCTCGGCGTGTCGTACAACTGGTTCAGCGACCTGCAGCTCAACACGAACTTCATCAAGCAGACGCAGGACAACCTCGGCGCGATTCTCGCGGCGGGCGCGGGCAAGCCGGGTACGACATCGGTGGAGGCGAAGGCGTCCTCGTCATGGCAGCCGGTGTTCAACGCGGGCCTGCAGTACAACATGACCGAGCACTTCGGGCTGATCGCGTCGGTGACGTACATCCCGCTGAAGACGACGTCGACGGTGACGATCAAGGCAGCCGACGGCACGGTGCTCTCGGAGTCGAAATCGGACCTGAAGGCCGACCCGATCATCAGCTACGTCGGGATGACGTACAAGTTCTGAGCGCCGCGACGGACGACGAATGGAAGGCCGCGACAAAATCGCAGGCAAAAAAAAGCCCGCCTAAGAGGCGGGCTGAATCCATATCAGAGGAGACATGGAGGAGACAGGTGCAACTATAGCGAATCGGTTTCCGCAATGCAACATTTCCGTAGAGAAAATAAGGATTTTCCCTCGAATGTCGCCTCTAGACCGCTTTCACTGCATCTGACCCCACCCTGTTTTCCCGGTCGAGCACCTCGCCCAGCGCATCGCGCAGCAGCGCGACGGGCCGCACCAGCCGGCCCGGCAGCGCGCCGTGCACGATCCACACGTTGATCCGCGTCTCCAGCCCCACCGTTTCCACCACCCTCAGCGCATCGCGATGCGCACTGCGCGCCAGCGCGTTCGGCGCAGCGATGCCGATGCCCGCGCCGCGCGCGACGAGCGACAGCTGCAGCTCCGAGCCGAACGCCTCGACCGCGACGTCGAACGGCAGCCCGGCCGCGCCGAGCATGCGGCTCAGCGCCGAACGCATCCCGCAGCCGTCCTGACTCAGCACCCACGGAAAACCTGACAGCGTATCGATCGACAGCGGACCGGCCGGCAGCGGAAAGTCGCGCGCGGCGACGAGCACCGTCGGCTGCGTACCGAGCAGCGTCGACGCGAACGTGTCGGGCAGTGCCGAACTGGCCGGCACCATCACGGCCGCGACGTCGAGCGCGCCGCGCTCGATGCCCTGCATCAGTGCCGGCGACCAGCCGGCCGTCACGCGA
>NZ_JAAGPB010000854.1:0-2332 GCF_017104585.1 Burkholderia sp. Ac-20392 | reverse complement strand
ACCCGACGCTCTTCGGATCGGGCATCACAGGCACCTGAGCCCGGCGGCGCGGGCGCCGGGCCGCTGGCGGCCCGGGCAGGCAAGGCGGCGCTGCGGTAAAATCCCGGCTTCTCTCCGCGCCTTGAATGGCGCGTCATTCGAAGGTCGACAGCCGATGCAGATTCACAAGGAAGTGGACGCGCGCGGGCTCAATTGCCCGTTGCCGATCCTGCGTGCCAAGAAAGCGCTCGCCGATATGGAAAGCGGGCAAATCCTCAAGGTGCTCGCGACCGATCCCGGCTCGCAGCGCGATTTCGCCGCGTTCGCTAAGCAGACGGGCAACGAGATCGTCGAATCGACGACGCAGGACAAGACCTTCGTGTTCCTGATGCGCCGCCGCTGACGGCCCGCATCACGGCGCCGGCCGCGCCCGGCGTCGGCCACACTTTTCTGACAATTCTTAAACCTCGCTGCGTGATCGGCTGCGTATACTGACCCGGCCGGTCGTCCGCTCCCAGCGGATGCGCCGGCCACGGTACGTCGTACGGCGGGCACGGGGGCCATGCCAGACGCTACCGTCGTACAAACGGGAGAGGACATGTCCTTCAGACCAGGGACCATTCGACGTCCGTCCGGAGCGGAACGCAGCGTATCGGGACTGAGCCGTATCGAGCTCGACCCGCAACAGGATCGCCACGCGCGTGCCGCGCTGGAGGCCTACGCGGATTCGGCCGCGGCCGAGATGCCGTGGCTGGCCGAGTGGCTCGACGAACGGCTGCGCGATGCCGCACAGGACGACGGCTCGGGCCTGACCTACTGCGGTGCGACGATCGAGCGCGTGTTCGATCTGGCGCAGGCGTGGGCGGCGAGCCAGCCGGACTACGCGGCCACCGCGTGGGAGCGTGTGCGCGGCCAGCTGCAGCGGATGCTTGCACAACCGGCGCGTCCGGAGCCGCTGTCGCATCGCGTGCCGGCCGACGACGTCGCCGAGCCGGTGGCGGGCACCATGGGTGCCGATTAGGCGCTCGATTGCGCGGCAGGAAGGATTATTCGAAGAAAAGACGGTAGTCCGCGCAATTTATTGGCGAATTTCATACTACTATGATGAAATCGCCGGTTCGTCCGTGCCCCGTTTTTGAGATATTTTGCCGGGGTCGCCGGTTTGCGCAGGTGGCGCGAGCGGCGAACGACGGCTCGCCGGCCGGTATCCGGAAGCCGCGCACGTGCTGCGCGGCCGGGTGGGGGCGGGGAGCTGAACTGGACGAATCGATTTCGATTTGCGGGGTGCTATGAGAATTGCTGTACTGGATGACGATCCGGCCCAGACGGATTTCGTCAGTCAAACGCTGACGGCCGTTGGCCATACGTGCTATGCGTTCAAGGAAGGCAAGGCCCTGAAGAAGCGTCTGCAGCGCGAGACGTTCGATCTGCTGGTGCTCGACTGGAACGTACCCGACATGTCCGGCGAGGAAGTGCTGAAGTGGGTGCGTGCCAATCAGACCGAGCACAGCCTGCCGATCATCTTCATGACCAGCCGTGACGACGAGGCGGGGATCACGCAGATCCTCAACGCCGGCGCCGACGATTACGTGGTCAAGCCCGTGTCGGGCCCGATCCTGCGCGCGCGCATCGGCTCGCTGCTGCGTCGCGCGTATCCGGTCAACGCCGAGGCTACCGTTCGCGAATTCGATCAATTCCGTTTCGACGTGAACCTGAAGCAGGCCTACGTCGGCGACAAGGCCGTGAGCCTCACGCAGAAGGAATTCGAACTCGCGCTGCTGCTGTTCCAGCATCTCGACCGGCCGCTGTCGCGCGCGCACATTCTCGATCTCGTGTGGAAGCAGGCGACCGACATCCCGTCGCGCACGATGGACACGCACATCTCGATGCTGCGCACCAAGCTCGGCCTGCGGCCCGAAAACGGCTATCGCCTCGCGCCGATCTACGGCTACGGCTACCGGCTCGAGCGGGTCGGCCAGGGAGAACCGGAGTGACCACGGGAATCACGCAGCGCACGGCGAACCTGCGCACGGCAGCACTGCGCGCAGCCAGCGCGGTCGCGTTTGCGTTCGCCGCGCAGCATGCGGCTGCCCAGCCGCCCGCGGCGGCGGGCAAGATGGTCGTCTACCGCACGCAGGCGGGCGACACGCTGTACGACGTCGCCGCGCGCTACCTGCAGGGCGCGGGCGACTGGCAACTGCTTCAGCAGATCAACGGCGTGCCCGCGCCGAAGCACCTGCAGCCCGGCATCGCGCTGAAGCTGCCGGTGGCGCGCCTGCGCAAGGAAAAGCTGACCGCCCGCGTCATCGCGGTGCAGGGCACGGCCGAACGCGCGTCCGGCGACGCTTACGCA
>NZ_JAAGPB010000853.1:0-2127 GCF_017104585.1 Burkholderia sp. Ac-20392 | reverse complement strand
ATCGGCTGCGAACGCGCGCAACGGGCGGCCGTCGACCGATGCGCCGAGCCCGAAACGCGGCACGTCGCGACGCAAGGTCAGCAGTGCGCCGCGGTCGATCCCGGCGGCCAGCGTCTCGGCCTCCGACAGCGCGGCCGGATCGTACAGCAGGCCGGTCCAGAACGCGGACAGCGCGACCATCATCGCCGGCGAGCCCGCATCGGCGCCGCGCATCTCGAGATAGCGCTTCAGCCGCACTTCGGTGAAGACCGTCGTCAGATGGTCCGCGAAATCGCCGAGCGTCGGCGTCTCGCCCTCGAGGTGCGAAATGCGCCGCCGCATGAAATCGCGGAACGTCCATCCGGTCGCATCCGTGTAGCGGTCGCCGCGCCGCACGAAGTACATCGGCACGTTGTCGAGCAGCCAGCTCACGTAGCGCTCGAAACCGAAGCTGCGCGACAGGAACAGCGCAGGCGCCCCGCAGCGATCCTCGTCGGTGTCGAGCCATGTGTGTGCGCGCGTCGACAACAAGCCGGTCGGCCGGCCGTCGGAGAACGGCGAATTCGCGAACAGCGCAGTTGCAACGGGCTGCAGCGCGAGCGACACGCGCATCTTGCGCGCCATGTCGCTTTCCGACGCGAAATCGAGGTTGACCTGCACTGTGCAGGTGCGCTGCATCATGTCGAGCCCGCGCGTGCCGACGCGCGGCATATAGCGCTGCATGATCCCGTAACGCTGCTTCGGCATCCACGGCAGCGCCGCGCGCGCGAGGTGAGGGTGAAAACCCAGCGGTGCGCAGCGCAGGCCGAGCGGCTCGCACGCGTCGCGGGTCGCGGCAAGGTGCGCATGCAACTCGGCATGCGTGTCGTGCAGCGTTTCGAGCAGCGCGCCCGACAGTTCGAGCTGGCCGGCCGGCTCGAGCGAGATCGCCGCGCCGTCGCGCTGGATCACGCCGACGATCCGTCCGGCATCGACGATCGGCGTCCCGTCGCCTTGCAGCCGCGCGAGCACCGCGGCGATCCCCGATGGCCCGTCGTAAGGCGCGGCTGCGTGCGTCGCACGCGCGACGACGAACTTCTCGTGCTCGGTCCCGATCCGGAATTGCGCGGCCGGCTTGCAGCCGGCGGCCAGATGATCGGCGAGCTGCTGCTCGGAGACGATCGGCGTGTGGTCCGATCCAACGGCATTCGACATCGACACCCTCCACAAGTCACATTGAGCGACCGACCGGCCGGTCGCACGGCGACTATAGCGACGTCGATGCCGGTGCTGTACTGGCAGGGGTGATAGGGGGCGGGCCAAGCCGCACTGCGCTACGGCTGCCTGCGCTTCGCGAAGTAATGCGCGGGCGAATCGCCGAATGCGCGGCGGAACATCGCGATGAAGTTGCTCGGCGTCGCATAGCCCAGCGCGTCCGCGATGTTGGCGACGCTGTCGCCGCCCGCGAGCCGTTCGAGCGCATGTGTCAGGCGTGCCTGCTGGCGCCACTGTGCAAAGCTCGTGCCGGTTTCCGCGACGAACAGCCGGCTCAGCGTGCGCGCGGACAACCCGGCCCATTCGGCCCACGCTTCGAGCGTGCGGCTGTCGTGCGGCTGCCCGAGGATCGCGTTGGCGATGCGCAGCAGGCGCCGGTCGCGCGGCATCGGCAGGTGCAGCGGCTCGTGCGGCGCGCGGCGCATCTCATCGAGCAGCACGACGCTGATGCGCGCCTGCTCGATGTCGAGCCGGTCCTGATCAGCCCACGACACCGCGCGCCGCACGAGCGCGCGCATCAGCTCGGTGATCGCGATCACGCACGGCTGATCCGGCATCCGCCGGCTCGCGGCCGGTGCAATCACGACGCTCCAGCCGCTCAACGCACCGCTGATGCTGACCTTGTGCTGCTCACCCGGTGGAATCCAGCCCGCGCGATGCGGCGGCAGCAGCCACGAACCATGCGGAGTGCGCACGTGCGCGAACCCGCTTTCCACGCAGAACACCTGGCCGCGCAGATGGCTGTGCCAGTCGACCTCGCGGGTGCCGAGCCGGTAGGTGTTGCTGCCGTCGTCCTCGCCCCAGACGGCGATCAGCGACGGGCCGTCCTCACGCTCGCTCGGATCGGAGTCGGCGCGCTTCGCGGTGCGCGGTGGAGAAACGTCTCGGATGGGA
>NZ_JAAGPB010000852.1:0-237 GCF_017104585.1 Burkholderia sp. Ac-20392 | reverse complement strand
AAAAAAAAAAACTAATTGCTATCTACCCTTCTTCTGTCATTCTTCTATTTTACTTCTCTTCTCCGGTCCTCTCCACATACTATCTTCTCCTGACTCATATTTTCACTTCTCTCTGCCATGTATTCTTTTTCATCTCAATATCCTTTCACTTCTCTACTATCTAATCTCTTTTACTCCACTCCACGCTTAGCTGTTGATTTTAGTTTTCTTGTTGTCTAGTACCTGACCTTCTCTTTT
>NZ_JAAGPB010000851.1:0-2262 GCF_017104585.1 Burkholderia sp. Ac-20392 | reverse complement strand
GTCGCCGTGCTGCTCGACTGCGTGAAGGCCACGTTCGACCAGGGCGACTGGCCCGATGCGCGCTGGCTGGGTTAGAGAGCGCCCGGGATCGGCGTGAGCCGCGTCCAGGGCAGTCGTGGCTTCCCCGGCGGATGTGCGCGGCCGGGACAGGCCATCGCCGGCAGGCCCCGGCGTGCTTCCGCCGGGGCCGCGCGGCGCTTACTTCACCGGCATGCAGATGCGCGTCTGCAACTGCGCGGGCGGCGTGCTGCGCGGGTCGTTCAGGTACTGCTCGAACATCGGGAAGTCGGCCGGCACCATGCCGCTCGCGGGCAGCCATTCGGAGAACATCCAGTTATACGGCCGGTCCATCTCGTTGTACGGCCCCGTGTAGGTCAGGATCGCGCAGCGGCCGGCGGGGATCTCGAAGCGTTCCAGCTCGTCGCCCACCTCGGCGTCGGGCGCGACGGACATGCCGGCCATCGAGCGCAGCCGGTCGGCCGGCACCTGCTCGGGATCGTCGAAATACACGCCGAAGCCGATCGCCTCGGGGCGCGCCAGACCGCGGGCGGCGGCCAGCATGAAGGCGCGGGTGAACACCGGGCCGATTTCCTGATAGCTGCCGTGGTGCGGCAATGCGGCCAGTACGGCGCCGGGGAAGGTTTCGATGGTAACGGGATACATGCCGAGCTCCTGTGGATTGAACGGAACGGAGCGGGCCGCGCGGTAGCGCCCCGGCGACAGGCCGAAGGTCGCACCGAACGCGCGGTTGAAGGCAGCGTCCGACGTATAGCCGGCGCGCTGCGCAACGTCGCGCAATGGCGCCCCGGTCCCGCCCAGTGCGACCGCCGCACGGTGCATGCGAATGCGCTGCACGGTGGCGTTCACCGTCTCACCGAGCATCGCGCGGTAGACGCGATGAAAGTGATACGGCGACAAGCACGCGAGGTCGGCCAGCAGATACAGATCCGGGTCGGCGTCGGGGTGGCTTGCCAGCCAGCGCAGGACGGGGTCCATGCGCCGGGCGTATTGGGTCAGGGTTCGGGTTTTCAATTGCGGGCTCCTGGAGGAGCAATGTAGGGTCGGCGGGTTTGCAGATTTTGCGGTTTTTTCGGGGAAGGGGAAACCGCGCCGGCACTGTTTCGCGCGCTACAGCCGCGCCAGCAATTCCCGCCGCATGAGCTTGCCGTTGCCGTTGAACGGCAGCGCATCGATGGGGAGGATGCGCGCCGGGTGCTTGTAGGCGGCGAGCCGTTCGCGCAGATACCGGCGCAACGCGGCTTCGTCGAGCGGATGCGTGGCATCGACGAGTTCGACGAACGCGACGACGGCCTCGTTGCCGTCTGCTTCCTTCTGGCCGACCACGGCCGAATTCCGGATGCCGGGGAAACCGTTGAGCGCCTGTTCCACTTCGCCCGGATACACGTTGAAGCCGGAGCGGATGATCATGTCCTTGAGCCGTCCGACGATGAACAGCGCGCCGTCGTCGTGCAGTTCGCCGAGGTCGCCCGATGCGTACCAGCCGCCGTCGCGCATCACGTCGGCCGTGGCGTCCGGGTCGCGGAAATAGCCGGGCATCAGGCCCGTGCCGCGCAGCCAGATTTCGCCGCGCGCGCCGGCCGGCAGCGTGCGGCCGCTGGCCGGATCGACGATGCGCAGTTCGGCGCCCGGAAACGCGTAGCCCGCGCTGGTGTCGTGGCGCGTTTCACCCAGCCGCGTCGCGTGCAGCGAGCCCGCGTATTCCGACAGTCCGTAGCCGTGATGCAGGGGCTGGCCGAACATCGCTTCGACCTTCTGCTTGAGCGCGCTGTCGAGCGGCCCGGCGCCGGCGTACAGGTAGCGCAAATGCGGGGCGTCGGGGTGCGCGATGTGTTGTTCCTCGCCGTGCTGAAGCAGGCGGGCAAACAGCATCGGCGGGCCCTGCACCTGGCTCACGCGCCGGTGTGCGAGCGCGTCGAACAGCTCGGCCGGCTCGAACCGCGCGCGCATCTCGAGCGCGGCGCCCGCATGCAGCGACGCGAGCAGCACCGTGCCCAGCCCGAAGATGTGCGTCATCGGCGCGTACGCGTAGACCTTGTCGTCGGGCCCCAGCGCGCGCGATTGCGCGGAGACGCGTGCGAAATGCAGCACGCCGCGGTGCGTCATCATCACGCCCTTGGGCGCGCCCGTCGTGCCGGACGTGAAGATGATCGCCGCGACGTCGCTCGCCAGCGGTTCGGGCTCGACCTGCGCGGCGGCGCGCACGGCGCTGCGCGCGAGGCCGCTCACGCAGGACGGGCGGGG
>NZ_JAAGPB010000850.1:0-1981 GCF_017104585.1 Burkholderia sp. Ac-20392 | reverse complement strand
GGCCGAGCGGCTGCGGCAAGAGCACGCTGCTGCGGATGGTCGCGGGGCTCGTGCCGTGCGATGCGGGGTCGATCCGCGTCGGCGGCACGCCGGTGGCCGGCCCGCATCCGGACATCGGCGTCGTGTTCCAGACCAGCAACATGCTGCCGTGGCTGACCGTCGGCGCGAACATCCGGCTCGGCGCGAAACTGCGCAACCTGCCGCGTGCACACGTTGACGCGCGGCTGCCCGCGCTGCTCGACACGCTCGGCCTCGCGCAGTTCGTCGACCGCTATCCGCACGAGCTGTCGGGCGGGATGCGGCAGCGCGCGGCGATCGGCCAGATCCTGCTGCTGGAGCCGCGCGTGATGCTGATGGACGAGCCGTTCGGCGCGCTCGACGCGCTCACGCGCGACCGGCTCAACGTCGAGCTGCTGCGCATCTGGCAGCAGAGCACGCTGACGGTGCTGCTCGTCACGCACAGCATTCACGAGGCCGTGTTCCTGTCGGATCGCGTGCTCGTGATGTCGGCGCGCCCGGGGCGCGTGCTGCACGACGTCAGGATCGACCTGCCGCGGCCGCGCCAGCCCGACGAGATCAAGCGTGATCCGCGTTATGGCGATTATGTGGCGGAGCTGTCCGCCATGATGGGCGTGTACTGATACAAGGGGGAGCGGCGGGGGAAGGCGCGGGCGATGCCGCCCGTGCCGTGCATCTCCCGATGCGCGCCGGGCGCAAAGTTGCTAAGGTCCGGCAATCCCCTTTCGACGACGAAGCAGACATGGACGCGAATCCGCTCAGCGAGATCTCTCTGATCCGCCGGCTCAAGCTGAACCAGTTGATGATTTTCGAGCGCGTGCTGGAAACGCGCTCGGTGGTGCGCGCGGCCAACGAGATGCGGCTCACGCAGCCGGCCGTGACGAAGGTGATCCACGAGCTCGAATCGTGCTTCGACGGCGCGCTGTTCTCGCGCTCGAACCGCGGCGTGGTGCCGACCGAGCTCGGCCTGCTGCTCGGGCGGCGCGTGAAGTCACTGATGGCCGAGCTGCGCTACATGACCGACGAGCTGAACGATTTCCGGCTCGGCACGAGCGGGCACGTGATCGTCGGTACGCTGATTTCGGCATCCGCACGATTGCTGCCGCGCGCAATCGCGATGCTGAAGGAGCGCACGCCGCACGTGCTCGTCACCGTGCGCGAAGGCACGACCGCGCACCTGTTCCCGGCGCTCGCCACCGGCGATCTCGACATCGTCGTCGGCCGGCTGCCCGAGCGCGAGCTGCCGATCGCGAGCGCGTTCCCGCTCACGCACGAGGCGCTGTTCGACGAATCGATGTGCGCGGTGGTCGGCAACGGCTACGGCCCCGTGCCCGACCCGGCGCCGTCGCTGCGCGAGCTGGTCGACGCGCCGTGGATCCTGCCGACGCCCGATTCGCCGTCGCGGCTCGCGGCCGAGCACCTGTTCCGCGCGGCCGGGTTGCCGTTGCCCACCGACATCGTCGAATCGCTGTCGCTGCTCACCAACATCGGGCTGCTGCTCGACACGCCGCGCATCGCGCTGATGCCGCGCGTCGCCGCGCGCCAGTTCGCGCAGGCCGGGCTGCTGCGCATGCTCGACCTGCCCGAAACGGGCGCGTTCGGCACGGTCGGGTTCTCGGTGCGCTCGAACAAGGAGCAGAGCGCCGCGTGCCGCGCGTTCATCGAATGCCTGAAGGAAGCGGTGCAGGAAAGCTCGCCGGGAACCTGAGCGCCGGCCGGAAACCCTTGCGGAGAAAGGCTCTCGCGGGTATTCCGGTTTAGCATAGCCAGCGCCGAATGTTTGATTGTCGCTTCTCGCGCGGCTTCCCTAGACTCCTGCTGACAGTCCATACGAGCAGGAGACGCTGTGAATCGAGACACGACTGACGCCGCGCGCACGCCGCGGCTGTTGCGACACTACATCGACGGCGCGTTCGTCGAAACCGCGCATACGTTCGCGGATACGAGCCCCGTCGACGGGGCA
>NZ_JAAGPB010000849.1:0-2422 GCF_017104585.1 Burkholderia sp. Ac-20392 | reverse complement strand
GCGGGGCTCTTTAGCGCGGCCACGCCGGCGCCGCTCGCGGTCGCGCTGGGCTTTGCGTTCTCGGCGATCGCGGGGATGCTGCCCGCGACGATTCTCGCGTGTGCGCCGGGCTCCGCGCCGACGCCGTCGCTGGCGCCGCTCAGCATCGGCTGGGTCGTGCAGGGCAACTATCTCGGACAGGTGATCGGGCCGCTGGCGATCGGCGCGATCGTCGGTGCGTTTGGCTGGTCGGGCGGCATCGGGCTGATGCTCGCGGCCGCCGTCACCGGCGCGGCGATCGGCCTGTCGCTGCTGCGCGAACCGATGGGCCGGCGCTGAGTGGGGCGCCGTTCAACCTGCACGGAAATCCGTCAAGCATGCTCAACACCATGGAAAGCCTGATTTGCGAAGAAGACGTGCCGTGCGATGCACCGGCATGGGTCGAAGACGATGCGATGCCGCCGCGTGGCGGCGTCGCGCATCCGCTCGTGACGATCGGCCGGGCGCCGGTTCCCGAGCATGCCGCAGCGGCCGTCTCGCCGTTGCGCCCGCAACTGTTCGTCACGGTGCTGGAGGCCGACGACAATGCGCTGCTGATTCGCTGGGTCGAGAGCGGCCGGTGCCATTACGGCGAGCAGCGCTGGCGCTTGCGCGTCGCGTTGCAGCCGGGCCGCTGCGCGATCTCGGGGCAGCCGATCGAGCCGGGCGAACCGGTGTTCCGGCCGGTGCGGCGGCCCGTGCCGGCCAATGGCGACGAGATGATCCGCCCGGCGTCGGTGCCGGGTGCAACCGGCATGGTGTGTGACGTCGCGCCGGAAGATGACGATGCACACGTGGCGGCCGACGTTCCAGGCTGAACGGCGGCCGCCGCGGCCGCGCGTTACTTCTTCACGTCGTGCCGGTACTGGATGAACCCGGCGTTGTTCGCGAGCTTGTCATACAGCGCGCGCGCGGTCGTGTTGGTTTCGTGCGTGAGCCAGTACACGCGGCTCGCGCCGGCTTCGCGGGCATGCTCGTACACGGCCTCGATCAGCGCACCGCCTGCACCTTGCCCGCGTGCGTCGGGCGCGGTGTACAGGTCCTGCAGGTAGCAGTACGGCCCTTCGGTCCAGCACGAGCGGTGGTAGATCGAATGCACGATTCCGACCAGCGCGCCTGATGCGTCGAATGCGCCGAGTACGAACATCGGCTCGGCGGGATCCATCAGGCGGGCCCACGTCGTCGCGAACACCGCGTCGCTCAGCGCGGTGTCGTAGAACTTCTGATAACCCTGCCACAGCGGGCGCCATGCGGCTTCGTCGGCGGCGACGAGCGGGCGCACCGTGACGCGCGTGGCGTCGTTCGCGCGGCTGGCCGCATCGCGCGCGCTTGCCTGCGCGTGGCGGATCGCGGTGAGCGACTGGCGCTGCTCGCCGTGCGCGTCGAAGTTCTCCGGTGCGAGCCACGCGTCGAACGCGGCGCGGACGTCCGGCCATTCGCTGTCGATGATCGAGAACCACGCGGTGTCGCGATTGCGGCTGCGGTAGACGATCGCCTGCCGGAACGTGCCTTCGTAGCGGAAGCCGAGCCGTGCAGCGGCCTTGCGCGACGGGATGTTCAGGTCGTCGCACTTCCATTCGTAGCGCCGGTAGCCGAGCGTGTCGAACGCGTACTTCATCAGCAGGAACTGCGCTTCGGTCGAAATCGGCGTGCGCTTTAGCAGCGGCGAGAACGTGACGGAGCCGACCTCGATCACGCCGTTGGCCGGATCGATGCGCATCAGCGCGAGCGTGCCGACCGCGCGGCCCGTGGCACGGTCGATCACCGTGTAGTGCAGCGGGTCCGGGCTTGCCTGCGCGGTCCGCGCGTAGTCGCGGTAGCTCGATTCGTCGGCGTACGGGCCGTGGGCGAGATAGGTCCAGTCGCTGCCGTCCGGCGCCTGGGCGTAGGCGGCGTGCAAGTCGGCCGCGTGGCGCTCGGCGTCGAGCGGTTCGAGCCGGCAGTAGCGGCCTTCGAGCACGATGCGCTCCGGGCGCGGGCGCGCGGACCAGTCGGGAACGGGGTGGCCGATGGGTTGCTGGAAAGCGTTGGTGAGCGTGGACAAGGTCGATCTCGCTTCGGTTGGCGGCCGGCGACATGCCGGCATGCAGACGATCGTAGTCGCGACGAGGTACCATGAGAAGCGCCAGAGATCGGCAAATTTATGGTGCCACGAGTTTTGGGGCGCGAACCGCGAGCCGTTATTTACCAGCCGTGCGCAACTAGCCGTGCGCCACTAGCCGTGCGCCACGTTCCAACATTTTCACGCTGCGAAGTTCCGATGACGACTGTCCTTCCTTCCGGCGATGCGCCGTTGCTGCCGCTCGACGCGCCGCTGGCGCGCACGCCGGGCGCGCCTTCGCTGCAGCGCCAGTTGCTGCGCCGCGTGCGCGACGCGATTCTCGGCGGCGCGATGCCGGCCGGC
>NZ_JAAGPB010000848.1:0-2289 GCF_017104585.1 Burkholderia sp. Ac-20392 | reverse complement strand
CGGCCGAACCTGCTGCGCTTCATGCCCGCACTGAACGTGACGACCGAGGAAATCGACCAGATGATGGCGATGCTGCGGTCGATTCTCGACACGCTCTAAGGAGACCGCCGCGATGGATGCCGCCGCCACGCTTGCGACGCGCACGCGGCGGCCGGGCTTCACAACATTCATCGATTCAGCTTCCGGATACGTTCGGCCGGCGTGATGATGTCGGTCAGGCGAATGCCGAACTTGTCGTTGACGACCACGACTTCGCCCTGCGCGATCAGGCAGCCGTTCACGAGCACGTCCATCGGCTCGCCGGCCATGCCGTCCAGTTCGACGACCGAACCCTGCGCGAGCTGCAGCAGGTTGCGGATCGCGATCTTCGTGCGGCCGAGCTCCACGGTCATCTTGACCGGGATGTCGAGGATCATCTCGATGTCGTTGTGCGTCGAGCTTGCCGCGGCCTTCGACAGCGGCTGGAACACGCCGGCGCCCGTCGCGCCCGCCTGCACCGGCTGCTGGTTCTGCTCGGCGAGCGCGGCCGCCCAGTCGTCCATGCCCGGATCTTCTTCCGCCGCGGCCGGTGCCGCCTGCGCGGCGGCGGCCGATGCCGCGAGGGCCGCGTCGGCCATCGCTTGTGCGTCGTCCTCGGGCGTCTGGTTCAGCTCACTCATATCCACCTTCCTTCATCGAATCGCCCGCGCTGATCATCTTCTGCACGCGCAACGCGTATTGACCATTGAAAATTCCGTAGCCGCATTCCATCACCGGCACGCCGTCGACCCTCGCGGTGATCGTGTCCTCGATTTCCAGCGGCAGCACGTCGCCCGCGCGCAGGTTCAGGATCTTCTCGAAGTTTGACGAAATCTCGGCGAGGTTCGCGGTCAGCTCGACCTCGGCGGCCTGCACCTGCTGCGACAGCACGCGCACCCAGCGGCGGTCGACTTCGAGCGCCTCGCCCTGGATCGGCGAGCTGAGCACGTCGCGGATCGGTTCGATCATCGAGTACGGCATGCAGATGTGCAGCGTGCCGCCCGTCGGCCCGAACTCGATCGAGAACTGCGTGACGATGACGATCTCGTTCGGCGTCGCGACGTTTGCGAACTGCGTGTGCATTTCCGAGCGCACGAATTCGAACTGCAGCGGCCGCACGCTCTTCCATGCGGTCGTGTAGTGCTCGAACACGAGGTTCAGCAGCTTGCCGATGATCCGCTGCTCGGTGGCCGTGAAGTCGCGGCCCTCGACGCGCGTGTGAAAGCGCCCGTCGCCGCCGAACAGGTTGTCGACGACGAAGAACACGAGGTTCGGGTCGAACACGAACAGCGACGTGCCGCGCAACGGCTTCACGTGAACCAGGTTCAGGTTCGTCGGGATCGGCAGGTTGCGGGTGAACTCGCTGTACTTCTGCACCTTCACCTGGCTGACGGAGATTTCCGCCGTGCGCCGCATGAAGTTGAAGATGCCGATCCGCAGCAGGCGCGCGAAGCGATCGTTGATGATCTCGAGGCCGGGCATCCGGCCGCGGACGATCCGCTCCTGCGTCGCAATGTTGTAGGGGCGGACGCCCGATGTGTCGCGCTGCTCGTCGACTGAATCGGCTTCGCCCGTGACGCCCTTGAGGAGGGCATCGACCTCCTCCTGGGACATGAACTCCTGGTGACCCATACGCGCTCCTTTCTCGGCCGCGTTACTGGACGACGAACTCTGTGAACAGCACGTCGTCGACCTTCGCGCGCTGGTTGCCCGGCTGCGTCGGCTGCTCGATCAGCTCCCGCAGTTCCTTCGCGAGCGAACGTTTGCCGTCCGGCGTCGCGAGATCCTCGGGATGCTTGTTCGACAGCGCGAGCAGGATCCGGCTGCGGATCTCCGGCATCCGCGCGGTCAGTTGCTCCTGCGCCTTCGGGTCGGTGAGCTTGAGCGACAAGCCAACGCGCAGATAGTGCTGCGCGCCGTCGTCGGACTGCAGGTTCACGGTCAGCGGGTCGAGCGGGAAGAACACCGGCGCAGCCAGCGGCGCCGGCTCGGCGGGCGCGCTCGCATGGCCGACGCCTTCCTTGCTCAGGAACACGTACATGCCGCCGGCTGCGGCAGCCGCCGCGCCCAGCGCGATGACGGCGATGAGCGCGATGCGCTTGAACTTGCCAGACGAAGCCGGCTTGTCGGCGGTCGGGTTTGCAGTCGTGGAGGCCATGTGAATGCGTGCGTGATGTCTCGTAGCATGCATTGTTCGGCATCCGGGCCGAGGCCGATGGGCGGAAAAGAGGGGGGATTTGCGGCTATCTCAGCCGATTGTCGGCCGGGTGG
>NZ_JAAGPB010000847.1:0-2187 GCF_017104585.1 Burkholderia sp. Ac-20392 | reverse complement strand
GAGCAGCGGCACGGTGACGCCCATCGCGAGCAGGCCGAGGCGGCATGGCACGTGCCACAGCCGGTCGGTGAGCGGCACCCGCAGCCGCAGCCCGATCGCGAACAGCGACACGAGCAGCGCGACCTCGACGATCTCGCGCAGCAGCCGCGCATCGCGGCCGATGTCGAGTTGCAGCAGGCCGGCGCCCGACGGGCCGAGTGCGACGCCGAGCGCCAGGTAGATCATCGCGGCGCTGCACGGCAGATGGCGCAGCGCGGACGTCGCGACGCCCATGCCCATCAGCACCGCGCCGACGATCAGGTACCAGAGCGTTTCGTGCATGTGCGCCGTCGCGGCAGGCCTATCGCGTGGCCGTGCGCGTCAGGGCTTGCGGCCGAACGCTTCGCGCAGTTTCCGCTTCGCGCGGTCGAGGGTCGCGCGGCGCGTTTTCGGCAGGGTGCGGCCCGCGCGGTTCACGTAGAAGTTCAGCATCGACATCGCCGACTGGAACGGCGACGCGTGGCGGCGGCGGCTGTGTTCGGCCGAATGTTTCAGCGACGCGGCGATCGCGGCCGGATCGTCGGATTTGAAGATGCCGGGCTCGACGTCGAGCGCACGGTCTTTTTGCGTGACGCCGGCGGACCAGCGCTTGCGGTGTTGCGGGTCGATGTCGCGGGCGCGGCCCGGGTGCCGCGTCAGGCGCTTGCCGTGCGAGCGGGAAGCGGTAGCAGAAGACATGGTGTGGGCTCCATGGGGGTTCACGGGGACGGAATACCGGCGTTGGCGGCGCAAACCGCGTGCCGCGCAACGCCTGTCGCCAGTGCGACGGACCCGTGCCGAAGACGGCACGGGTGTTGCTGGAGAACACGGGCAGGACATGCGATCCCGCCATCACGCAGGAGGACATCATGCAATCGCATTCCCGGATCTGGCTGGAGAACGACGAGATCGACAACGACGCCGACGATCTCGATACGACGGTCCATGTCGACGTCGCCACGGGCAGGATCATGTTTCAGGCGGCGTGGGCCGAGGCGGCCGACCCGCCGCCCGAGACCGTCGGGCATTCGGTCGTGCTCGTGCTCGATTGCGAAACGATGGAGCGCTACGCGGATCTCGACGAAGGCACGCGGACGCGCGTGCACGCGATCCTGCACGACACGGTGGAGGACCTGCTCGACCGTCTGCCCGACGAACACGTGACGCTGACGATCGAGCTGACCGATGCGATGCTCGATGCCGCGCGCCGTCTGCAGTAACCGCGTCGATTGGCCATGCAAGCCCGTTCATGCGAAGAGGCTTGCCGGCATGCGGCTTGCCGCGCGATCGGCACGGCATGACACGACGCGTGCTGTCACGCCGATGGAGGATTTCATGAGCAGCAGGCTGGATCATTGGAAGGTAGCCGTCGGCGCGGTCGGCGGCTTCATCGAGAAGGCCGGACCCGGCGAACGTCGGCGTGTGCTCACGGCCGAAGGCGCGCGGGCCGGTCGCTATTCGGCGCGGGGCGCCTGAAACGATGCCGGCCGATTCCGCCCGCAGCGTGACGCTGGTCGACGAGCCGCCCGTGTTCGACGGTGCCGAGCTGCAGTTGCGTTTCGTCGTCGACGTCGATGGCGAACTGCAAACCTGCGCGATCACGGTCGAAGCGCTGGAAGACCATTTCGGCGCGCAGTCTGCGCTGGAGGCCGATCTGCGCGATGCGTTCGAGCATGGCCGCGCGCGGATCGAAGCCGCATGCGCGGAAGCGCTGGCCGACGGCAACGCCGGCGTGGTGCTGCACAGCGGCGATTTCCGTGCGCCGGCGGGCCTGTCGCGGTCGCGGCGATCCTGACCCGACTGCGGTTCCCCGCGCGTTGTGCTCCGACCCGCGTTCGGCATTACACGCCATTGAAAACTTTGCACCGGCCGCCGGCCGGCACCCGGTGCCACATCGCGCCGCACGCAGGTCGCGCCGGCGGAGGATGCCTCGCGCAAGCCGGCACGATCCCTGCATGAGTTTCTATGCGCCGGTGCGCACCTCGCGCAGCCGCCAACGGGAAACGAGCATGCTGTCCGCCCATGAATTCGCCACGCTGTTACTGGTGCATCGCGCACCGGAGCAGCTCCAGATCGACCGCGAGGATGTCGTCGCGCTGGTCGAACGGCACCTGATCGTGATGCAGTACGACGCCGCGTCGGGCGAGCACCGGCCCGCGCTGACGGCCG
>NZ_JAAGPB010000846.1:0-2382 GCF_017104585.1 Burkholderia sp. Ac-20392 | reverse complement strand
CGATCGAAAAATCGCCCGCCGGTTCTATTTGATAATGAGAATGATTATCAAATACGGGGGGCGTGAATGCGGTACGAGGTGCTGGAACCTGGGAGATCAAGGACGAAGGGCGCGCGCGTCGCCCGTTTGGGGCGAGGGCGCTGGCGTCCGTCGCTGTATCTGGGCTTGCTGATTGCCGCGCATCCGGCGGCGGCGTTCGCCGAGACGGCGCCGGTGCCGGCGTCGGCAGCCGGCGCGGAAGTCCGGAAGGCGGAAACGACCGCCGTGAAGCCCGCCGCGGGCGAGCTGAAGGCGATTTCGGTGACCGCGTCGCGCGGCGTGGCCGACGATCCGTCGGTGGCGACGGTCGGCAAGATGCCGCTGGCGCTGCGGGAGATTCCACAGTCGGTCAGCGTGACGACGCGCGAGCGGATCGACCAGCAGAACCTGTTCTCGCTCGATGAAGTGATGCAGCAGTCGGCCGGCGTGACCGTGCAGCCCTACGTGCTGCTCACCACCGCGTACTTCGTGCGCGGCTTCAAGGTCGATTCGTTCGAATTCGACGGCGTGCCGGTGGTGATCGGCGATATGGCGAGCGCGCCGCAGGACATCTCCGTGTACGAGCGCGTGGAAATCCTGCGCGGCGCGAACGGCCTGCTGCACGGCTCGGGCAACCCGGCCGCGACGGTCAACCTCGTGCGCAAGCGGCCGCAGTACCAGTTCTCGGCGAACGCCAGCGTGAGCGTCGGCAGCTGGGACCGCTATCGCGCGGAAGCCGACATCGGCGGCCCGCTCAATGCGGCCGGCACCGTGCGCAGCCGGCTCGTCGCCGCGTACGAGGATCGCCATTTCTTCTACGACCATGCGAAGCAGGACACGCGGTCGATCTACGGAATCACGGAAGTCGACGTGACCCGCGACACGCTGCTCACGTTCGGCGCGCAATACCAGACGACGCGCTCGATACCCGACATGTCCGGCGTGCCGTTGGCGCGCGACGGCTCGAGCCTCGGCCTGTCGCGCTCGACGTTCCTCGACACCGCGTGGGGCCACTTCGACTGGGACACGACACGTGCGTTCGCGTCGGTCGAGCAGAAGCTTGGCGCCGGCTGGAAGGCGAAGGTCAGCGGCGAATACCAGAGCGTGCGCTCGGACCTGAAGTACGCGGGCTCGTACGGCGCGATCAACCCGGCGACCGGCGCGGGCGGTGCGCTGACGGGTGGCGCGTACCAATTCAGCAGCTACAGCCGCAGCCTCGATGCGAACGTGCAGGGCCCGGTGCATGCGTTCGGGCTCACGCACGATTTGCTGTTCGGCGTGACCTACGCGAACAGCAGCAGCGGGCAGATGTCGGCGCAGTTGCTGGGCAACGTGGTCGGCACGCCGGTGAACGTGTACCGCTGGAACCCGAGCAGCGTGCTCGAGCCGGACGTCGGCCCGTACCAGCAGTCGCAGCAGAACGACATTTCGCAGAAGGGCGTGTACGGGCTCGGCCGCATCAAGCTCGCGGAACCCGTCACGCTCGTGCTCGGTGGCCGCATGAGCTGGTGGAACCAGGACAGCCTCGGTGCGCACTTCAACACCGGCCATCAGTTCACGCCGTACGGCGGGCTGATCTGGGATTTCGCGCGCGACTGGTCGTGGTACGCGAGCTATGCGGAAGTGTTCCAGCCGCAGACCAAGTCGATGTGGGGCGGCGGCATCCTGACGCCGGTGAAGGGGCGCACCTACGAGACGGGCGTGAAGGGCGAACTGGCGGGCGGCAAGCTGAACGTGTCGCTCGCGGCGTTCCGCATCGATCTCGACAACAACCCGCAGGTCGATCTCGCGCATCCGTGCGCGGGGCCGAACTGCTACTACGTGAACGGCGGCAGCGTGCGCAGCCAGGGCTTCGAATTCGAGGCGAACGGCCGCATCACGCCGTGGTGGAGCGTGTGGGCGAGCTACACGTACGACACGATGAGCTACGCGGACAACCTCGCGAACGCGGGCTCGTCGTTCGCGCCGTTGCTGAACCCGCGCCACCTGTTCCGGCTGTGGACCAACTACGACCTGCCCTGGCAGGAGCGACGCTGGAGCGTTGGCGGCGGCGTGCAGGTGCAGAGCAATTACTCGGCGCAGGCGGGCAGCGTCACGATGAGCCAGGGCGGCTACGCGCTCGCGAGCCTGCGGCTCGGCTACCGCTACGACAAGCACTGGAGCGCGGCGGTCAACGTCAACAACCTGTTCGACCGCAAGTACTACCTGAGCCTGAGCAACCCGGGCTGGAACAACCGTTACGGGGAACCGCGCAACGTGATGCTGACCGTGCGCGGGCAGTTCTGATGGCGGGCGGCTGGGGGACGCGCGCGGCGCTTGCGATCGGCGGCGTGCTGCCGGGCGCGGTCGCGCTGGCGGTCACGC
>NZ_JAAGPB010000845.1:0-2456 GCF_017104585.1 Burkholderia sp. Ac-20392 | reverse complement strand
CGGCGGCCGGCACCGGCGGCGGCGACATGCCGCGCCCGGCGCGCCACACGGCCTCGAAATACTTGCGGGTGGCGGTGAGCATGTCGGCGACCTGCTTGCCCATCAGCCGGTATTCCCAGTACGGGAACAGCCGGCTCGCGGCGATCGCGATCATGCAGCCGACCACCGTGTCGATCGCGCGCTCGCCGATGATCCGCATGCTGCCCGGCGCGAGCAGGTGGAACATCAGCAGCACGTACGACGACGTGAACACGACGCTCGCCGCGTAGTTGAACAGCAGCAGGCTGTAGCTCATCACCATCGACCCGAACATGATCGCGATCAGCAGGTGCGGCTCCTTCACCGTGTAGATCAGCGCGATGCTCGCCGCGCAGCCGATCAGCGTGCCGATGATCCGCTGTGCGTTGCGCTGCTTGGTGAGCGAGTAGCCGGGTTTCAGGATGATGATGGTCGTCATCACGATCCAGTACGCGTTCGTGAGCGGCAGCAGCCGGCCGAGCCAGAACCCGACCGCCACCGCGATCGTCACGCGCAGCGCGTGGCGGAAGCTCGGCGAGCGCATGTTCAGGTTCGAGAAGATCAGCAGCGGCGACATCCGGCGGCGCTGCAGGAAGCGCGTGAGCGCCTTGTCGATCTTCAGTTCGGTTTGCTGCGGATCGGCGTGGCCCGACAGGTTGCGACGCATCCGGTCGATCAGGCGCGTCGCGCTCCAGATGCGCCGGAACGTGGCCAGCACGGCCGCATACGCTTCCGCGTTGGTGGCCGGGAAGTTTTTCTTGCGCATCAGCTCGATCTCGTACTCGATCGCACGCAGTTCGGCCTTCACGCTGACCCGCGAATGCGGCGCGCGGTTCTCGAGCACCGCGAGGCCGATCTCCTCGAGATCGGCGGCCGCCTTGCGGATCAGGTCGCGGTAGAAAATGATCAGATCGGAGCCGCCGAACGTGTTGCGCACCAGCGGGTAGTCGGTGTGTGCACCGACGAACAGCTCGTGCAGGTCGACGCTGTTGATGAACAGGTTGTACATCGTCGTGCGGCCGGGGTCGAGCTTGCCGCGGCGCAGCTTCGGCAGGTTGCGCAGCACGATGTCGCGCGCGGTTTCCTGCGTTTCGACCGCCGTGATCTGCTTGGCGACGAGATTGCGGTAGCACTCGTCGAGATCCGCGTCGAGATCGTAGAACTGCGCGCGCGCGAGCAGGTAGTCGGCGCACGCGAACAGGCTCTCGGCGAGCGCCTGCTGCTCGATCCGGCGCGCCTGCCATTGCGACACGAGCGTGGCCCAGTACGTGTACCAGAGGCCACCCGCGAGAATCCAGCCGGCGTTGATGAACGCTTCCAGCGGCGTGAACTTCTCCTCGAGCGTCATCACCATCATGAACAGCGTCGCGAAGCTGATCTGCGGCCAGCGGTTGCCGTAGACGACGATCAGCGACAGCACGAAGGTGAGCGGCACGATGGTGAGCCACAGCCCGAAGATGTTCGGTGTCGCGAGGCCGGTGGCGAGCGCGGCCAGAAAACCGATCACGCTGCAAGCGAGCATTTCGTTGTGCTTGTACTTGAGCGGGCCCGGCATGTCGACGACGCAGGCGCCGAGCGCGCCCGTCGAGATCGTGAAGCCGAGCTCCCGGTTGTGAAACACGATCAGGCACAGCACGGCAGGCAGCGAAACGCCGACCGCGATCCGCAGGCCGCCGAAAAAGTACTGGCTGTAGAAAAACTTTCTGATTTCGACCGAATAGCGCATCGATGGGCTGAATGGCAGACGAAGACGCCCGGGGGCGGCATCTTGACTGGCGACGAGTCTATCGTATTTCGTGGTCCGCAAAACCTGGCTTTCCGGACGAGGGCCGCAGCGGCGGTCCATTTGCTATCCTTGGTGATCCTGTTCGCCCGGCCCGGCCGGCGCGAGATTCCGACGCCTGCTTCATGCTCCATCTCTTCTATTCGAACCGTCACGAAACGCTAGCCGACGCGCTGCTCGAGGATCTGGCCGCGTTCCCGGCCCGCAACGGCCCGTGGGCGCCGCAGCAGGTCATCGTGCCGAGCGCGGCGCTGCGCCGCCGTCTCGAGCTCGACATCGCCGCGCGCAACGGCGTGTGCGCGAACGTCGAGTTCACGTATCTCGCGCAATGGCTATGGGCACAGATCGGCCGCGTGCTGACGGTGCCCGCGCGTTCGCCGTTCGCGCCCGACCGTCTCGTGTGGCGCTGTTACCGGCTGTTTGCGCAGGCGTCCGACGAGGCGCCGTGGCTCGCGTCGCCGCGGCTGGCCGCCTATCTGTCCGCGTCCGACGATGCAATGCGCTACGAGCTTGCACACCGCGTCGCGGCCGTGCTCGATCATTACCTGACCTATCGCCCCGAATGGCTGGCCGCGTGGCAGGCCGGCGAGTCCGTGCTCGCGGGCGACGGCGCGCCGCGCGGGATCAGCGACGCCGCGCGCGACGACGAGCGCTG
>NZ_JAAGPB010000844.1:0-2317 GCF_017104585.1 Burkholderia sp. Ac-20392 | reverse complement strand
CCTTCGCGGTGCCGTGGCCGGCCCAGCCGGCGAAGGCCGGCGCGCAGGCGAAGGTGAGGGCGGCGGCGGTGACGAGGAAGCGGGTTTTCATCGGGTGTCCTTGCGGTTCGTTTCGGTGCACGCAGTGGCGTGGCGACGGGACGAACTTTAGGGCGATGACACGCGCCCGTCGCGTCATAAAAGATGTCGCGGTGTTACACGTGAGGTGCTGTTTCGAAGTACGACGAATGTGTGCGCCGGTCGCGCCGATCGCGGGCATGCCGCGCCGGGCAAGGCTGATGGCGATGCGATTGCGTGAGGGAAGGGGGCTGTGGCACGGGGGCGGAGCGTGTCGTGAGCAGCGCGAAAGTGTGTCGCGGCGACATGCGGCGACATATTTGCCGGCCGCTTTTTACGTGTTTTGTGTCGGGACGCGTCACGCGAATCGAACGCATGCCCTACACCGCATGCGACTGGAACGGGCTTCGCCGTAACAGGGAGCCGCCGTCGCCAACCATCCGATGAATCGATTTCGTTCCGATCGATAACGACATCGTTCATATGTCGCGCAGGGCCTATCCGTCGGCCCATGTCGGTTGTGTACCCCGTCGACCGACTTTGTCACGGGCGACACATTTTTCGCCCGACGCACATACGCGCAGCCCCAAGCCGACCACGCTCCAGTCCACAAGCGCCTGCGCCCGGCGTGCACCGCCTGAACGCGTTCCTCAACAACATGCGGCGGCGCATTTTCCGCCGGCTACACATACGCGCAGCCCCAAACCGACCACGCTCCAGTCCACAAGCGCCCGCGCCCGGCACACCCCGCCTGAACGCCTTCCCCTGAGACATACGGCGACACATTTCCCGCCCGACACACATCCGCGCAGCCCCAAACCGTCCACGCTCCAGCCCACAAGCACCCACGCCCGCCACCCCCCACCTGAACGCCTTCCCCCACGACATACGGCGACACATTTCCCGCGGGACACACATCCGCGCAGCCCCAAACCAGCCACGTTCCAATCCACAAGCACCCGCGCCCGCCACACCCCACCTGACCACCTTCCCCCACGACATACCGCGACATATTTCCCGCGTGGTCTTTCCGTTCCGCGCCCACTACAGTGCGTTCCATTCGACGCGATGGCAGTTCGTGCAGCCGATGACGCGTCCGACTCAACCGAAGGAAAGGGAAAGGCCCATCATGCTCACCACAACAGGAAAGCTCGCGTACTACGTCACGCTCTTCATCGTCGCCGTCTCGCTCGTCGAGGCGGCCGTGCTCACCTGGCGCCGCGCCCGCGGTCCCGAACCGTTCGACTGGAACGAGGTATGGCTGTCGCTCGCCGATCTCGCGGGCCGCAAGCTGCTCGCGCTGGTGCCGCTGTCGCTCGCCACGCCGCTGTTCGACCTCGCGTGGGCGCACCGGCTCTTCACGATCCCGCTCCACAGCGTCGCGCTCGGGCTGCTCGTGTTCGTCGGCCAGGAGTTTTGCTACTACTGGTATCACCGCGCGTCGCACCGCGTGCGCTTCTTCTGGTCGACCCATGCGGTGCATCATTCGCCGAACCAGTTGACGCTGTCGTCCGCGTTTCGCCTCGGCTGGACCGGCAAGATCGCCGGCGCCGCGATGTTCTTCACGCCGCTCGTGTGGCTCGGCGTGCGTCCGGAAGCCGTGCTCGCGATCCTGTCGTTCAACCTGATGTACCAGTTCTGGCTGCACAACACGTGGATCCCGAAGCTCGGCTGGTTCGAATACGTGTTCAACACGCCGTCCGCGCACCGCGTGCACCATGCGTCGAACCTCGACTATCTCGATGCGAACTACGGTGGCGTGCTGGTCGTGTTCGACCGCCTGTTCGGCACCTATGTCGCCGAGCGCGCCGACGAGCCGTGCCGTTTCGGCCTCGTCACGCCGACCCGCTCGCGCAATCCGTTCGTCGTCGAGCTCGAGCACTGGGCGAGCCTGGCCCGCGACGTCGCCACGGCCCGCGACGTGTGGACCGCGATCCGCTTCGTGCTGCTGCCGCCGGGCTGGCGCCCGGACAACCAGGGCGAAACGACGGAGGAACTGCGCCGCCGCAGTCTCGTCGCCGTGCGCACGGATGCGTGAACGGCGCTACGCTGTGGCGCATTGCCGGCCGCGCACGCATGCCGCGGCCGGCATGACTCATGCAACACGCATCATCAAGCAACCCTCGATCCAGGAGAAAACATCGATGGAACACGATCTCAAAGGCAAGGCAGTCGCGATCACCGGCGGATTCGGCCATCTGGGCGTCGCGACGGCCGCGTGGCTCGGCGCACGCGGCGCACGCGTCGCGCTGATCGGCCG
>NZ_JAAGPB010000081.1:0-24375 GCF_017104585.1 Burkholderia sp. Ac-20392 | reverse complement strand
TGTTCGTCCCGTCGTCGCCCCCCTTTCGCGCCCGCCTGACCGAGCAGCCGGCGCGAGCCGCGGCCGTACCGGCCGCTTCCGGCCGCCCGGCCGCCGTGCCCGCCGTGACCGCTGCGGCCGCGCCAGCCACCGGCACGCGCGAGCCGGCCGCTCGCCCCGCCCGCAGGAACACGGCCGCGCACCGGTTCCTGCGGCGCATCGCGAGTATCTTCACGCCGCTCATTCCTGCGCTGATCGGCGCGGGCCTGCTCAACGCGATCGCCGGGCTGTTGAAGGTGTGGGCTGCGCAGGCGCCTGTTGGAAGCGCCGGCACGCTGACGTTCGCCGCGACGGTCGCATCGATCATCGGGTCGGCGTTTTTCGCGTTCCTCGTCATCCAGGTCGGCATGAACGCGGCCGCTGAATTTGGCGGCACGCCATGCATCGGCGGCGCGACCGCGGGCATCCTGATCCTGCCCGCGATCGCGAAGCTGCCCGCATTCGCGCTGCCGATCATCGGCGAAATCGCGCTGAAGCCCGGGCAGGGCGGATTGATGGGCGCGCTGCTGGCCGGCGCCTTGACGGCCGGCATCGAGCGTAGCGTGCGCGCGCGCATCGCATCGGCCGCCCAGACATTGCTCGCGCCAACCGTCGCGCTGGGGCTCGCGGGCATCGCAACGCTGTTCGTCATCATGCCGGTCGCGGAGTTGCTGACGCAGGCGGTCGGCAGCCTGACCGCGACCCTGCTGCGCGCGGGTGGCATGCCGGCCGCGTTCGTGCTGGCCGCGTCGTTCGTGGGTCTGCTGATGTTCGGCCTGCATCAGGCGCTGATTCCGATCCACGCGCAACTGATCGCGCAGTACGGCTACACCGCGCTGTTCCCGATTCTCGCAATGTCCGGATGCGGGCAGGCGGGCGCCGCGTTCGCGCTGTATTTCCGCACGCGGGACCCGCGCCTGAAGCAGACGATCCGGAATACGTTGCCGACCTGCATGCTAGGCGTGAGCGAGCCGCTGCTGTACGGCGTCACGCTGCCGCTCGGCCGCCCGCTGATCACGGCGTCGCTGGGCGGCGGGATGGGTGCGCTCGTGCTCGGCTATTGCGCCGCACACGGGCACGACGTGGGGGCGACGACGATCGGTCCGGCCAACCTGATGCTGATCCCGCTCGTCACGGGGCCGATGGGGCTCGTGGCGAGCGTCGCGACCTACTGCGCGGCGGTCGCGGTCGCGTATTCGAGTGGCTTCGTGCTGACCTGGTTCTTCGGCCTGAGCGACGCGCAGCGGCGCGCCGACGGCACGAGCGGCGTGGACGGCACGGAGAGCCAGCCCGCCGTCGCGGCCGCGCTGTAACGGGGTATCGAGCGCCGGACGACGGGGTGCGTCCGGGCTGCTGTTCCTATCAATTCGGATAACTAAATCATGAAACGCGGGATTCTGTTGGGCGTGGCGCTGTCGTGGGCCGCGTTCGCGCATGCGCAGTCGAGCGTGCTCGTCTGGGGCCGGCTGGGCGGGGACGTGCAGTACACGTCGAACGTGCAGAAGGCGAACGGCGGCGCGGGCGCGAGATGGGCGGAGGGCAGCGACTGGGGCGTCAACATCCTGGGTTTCAAGGGGACGGAGGATCTCGGGCACGGTAATCACGCGATGTTCCTGCTCGAGTCGGCGTTCACGCCGACCGGCTCGCTCGTGGCCGGGCTGATGTTCCAGCGCGCCGCGTGGGTGGCGCTGAAGAACGATCGGCTCGGCACGATCCGCTTCGGCCAGGGGCCGATGGTCAACAACTACGTGTGGGAATTCGACCCGTTGCTCGAAGAGAATTTCGGCGCGCAGTCGTTCGTCGCGTATCGCAACGGGTCGCGGCTGTCGAACGGGATTCGCTACTTGTCTCCCGAGCTGCACGGGTTTTCGTTCGAGGCGGAGTTGAACCTCGGCAACAGTTCGGTCAATTTCAATTCCGGCGACCCGAACAATGCCGGCAAGGCCGGGCGGGCGGACGGCTTCGCGGCCGCCTATACGAACGGCGATTTCCAGGTGCGCGTGCTGTGGGACGAGATTCGCAACGCGCAGGGCAAGGAAGACAACCTGTTCCGCTATTCGCGTGAAGCGTTCGTCGGCATCCGCAACCGCTACGGCCCGTTCCAGGTTCAGGCCGCCTACACACACTATTCGGCGCCGGATACGCCGGCGGGCCTGTCGGACAGCGCCGACCTCTGGTGGGCAGGGCTCTCGTACGACGTCAATCCCGCGCTGCACGTGCATGGCGCCGTCTACACGATGCGCGTCGGGCCGGGGCGATGGACCGACGATCACGACGGCGCGGCGCGCACGACGATGCTCGGCGTGGGTTGCATGTACAACCTGTCGAAACGCACCTTCCTCTACAGCATGGCGGCCCACGTCTTCAACAGCGCGCAGGGGAATTTCGGCGTGAATCCGCAGAACCCGGGGCGCGGGCCGGGCGGCGCCGGCTGGGGCACCAATCCGCCGCCGGGGCAAGGCCAGAGCGGCCTGTATGCCGGCGTGGAGACGCTGTTCTGACGAGCGGCGTCGAGCGGCCCGGTACGGATGCCGGGCCGAATTTCCTGTATCCAACGATCGAGGTGATGACCATGAAGAAAAACGGATTCGTTCGCCGGGCCGCCGTGCGGATCGGCCTTCCCGCCGCGCTGCTGGCCCTGGGCGCGTGCCTTGCCGCACCGGGGGCGCTGGCCGCCGGGCCGTTCTCCGTGCTGGACAACACGGCTTATACCGACGTGTCGATCGGTCACGGCGCCGTCAGGATCAATTTCATCCCTGCACGGTACTGCAAGCCGATCACGGTCGACGCGAGCGGTCGCGCCGTGCTGCCGTCACGCAGCGCGTGGGTCAACCTGATCAACACGTACGATCCGACGCCCGCCGACGCACCGGGCTATCTCGTGCTCGATTGCGAGGAGCTGTACCTGACCGGCAGCAGCGCGACGGTCGCGAATCATCTGGCGATACTCAAGCAGCTGCAGGCATGGGCGCGCGAAGTGCGGCCCAATCGCGTGCTCGGCTGGTATGGGCTCGTCAACACGGCCCACATCAGCAGCACCGATCCGAATGCCGCGTATCGGGGCGTGGCCGAACTGATGGATCTCGATGGCGGGCGTACCGCGCATTTCCCGAGCGCGTACATTCGCGCGAACGGCACGGACTCGTGGACGGGCGTGGACTGGGCAACGCAGCTCAACCGCAACATCGCGTCGGCCGCACAGGCGGATGCGTTGAGCAGCACGGGAACGCACCCGGTGTTCCCGTATCTGTGGCCGCAGTACTACGACCGGAACACCGTGCTCGTGCCGGGCAGCCAGTGGCAATACCTGCTGAACGACATCAGGGGCACGACGGCGAGCGGGTTCGTGATCTGGGGTGGGCAGAACCCCGCGGTCGAATACAACAGCAGCAATGGCGGAGCCGGTGAATGGGTCGGCGTGACGCAGACGTTTCTGGATGGTCTCGGCGCAGGCAACTGATTGATGGAGGGGGCTGACCGGCTGTCGCAACGGTTGCTGTCCGTGCTGCCGCCGGTGCTGGTGCTGAAAGGGGCGCGGGAGCGGCCGTTCGAGTGGCTGGAGCTGAGCTGCCATTTCATCCTCGACGAAGCATTGAGCCCGCGCGCCGGCGCCGCCGCGATGATCTTCCGATTGCTGGATGTCATCTTCGTCCAGTTGCTGCGCACCTGGGCGACAGAGGGCGCGGCCGGGCACGGGTGGCTGTCCGGTGCGATCGATAGCCGGATCAACCCGGCGATGTCAGCCATTCATGCCGATCCCGGACGTGCGTGGAGCGTGAGTGATCTCGCCGAGTTGTCGAGTCTGTCGCGGTCTGCCTTTGCGGACCGGTTTCAGCGTGTCGTTGGGCGGGCGCCGTTGAGCTATCTCACGACCTGGCGCCTCGATCGGGCGGCGGAGTTGTTGCGGTACAGCCGCGCGCCGATTTCGGATATCGCCGGTCGGGTGGGGTACACACCGGAAGCCGCGTTCAGTCGGGCGTTTCGAGGACGGTACGAGATGTCGCCGATGCAGTGGCGGAAGGTGAATACGGAGTAGGGTGGGAGTGACTTCCATCCTGGCCCGGCCGATGTCGTAAACGACGTTTTTCCCTCATTTCAGGCTGAATGGCGCTATTTGAGGGTTCTCGATAAAATGCGACTTTCCGGGGTTTTCAGTAAACGACTTCGTCATGCATCGAATCGGATTCTTCGTGTGCCGTGGCTACGATGCGCTTGATCTGGGCGGGCCGCTGTCGGCCTTCAACCAGGTCGCCACCGCGGCGGGCCACACGCCCTATGATCTCCACGTCATCTCGCAGGCTGGCGGCCCGGTTCCGGGCAACACGGGCCTGTCAATCGAAACGAAGCCGGCCGGAAGGCGCACGTTCGACACCGTCGTGTTCGTGGGCGGCGATGTCGGCCCGATGCAGACACCGGAGAACATCGCCGCCGCCAGGAAACTCGGCGCGCGAGCCTCTCGGGTGGCAAGCGTGTGTACGGGGGCGTTTCTGCTTGCGGAAACCGGCTTGCTGGACGGTTTGAGAGCGACGACGCACTGGCGATACGCGGCTCAACTGCAGTCGCGCTTCCCGCGCACGAGGGTCGAGGGCGACAGTATCTATATCGAGGAAGGCCGCATCTGGACGTCGGCGGGCATCGCGTCCGGAATCGACCTGGCGCTCGGCATGATTGAAAGAGATATGGGCGCGGAGGTTGCGCGCGAGGTCTCCAGGCTTTTGGTTGTTCCGTATCGTCGGCCAGGCGGTCAGTCCCAATTCTCGGCCATGTCGCAGATGGAGCCGGAATCGGATCGCATCCGCATCGCGCTGAATTTTGCGAGGGAACATCTGGCCGAAGCGTTGCCGGTCGAACGGCTCGCCGAGGCCGCAAGTTTGAGTCTGCGACAGTTCGGGCGTGCATTTCGCCGGGAAACCGGTGAAACACCTGCCAAGGCGGTCGAGCGCTTGCGCGTCGAAGCGGCGCGTCTGCGCCTGCAGGGGGGCAGCGAACCGATCGAGCAGATTGCGCTGGCTGTCGGATTCACCGACCCGGAGCGGATGCGGCGGGCCTTCATCAAACTGCATGGGCACCCGCCGCAAGCGATTCGACGCGAGAGCCGATCGAACGGCGCGCGCTGATCGACCGCCGGCCGATCAGCGTGCGGCCTGGCCAACGTCCTTCCAATGGACTAGCGGCGCGTTGGGTCGGCCACTATTCGTATCGCCAGATGTTCAATGGCCATCCGTCGTCAGCGGGCCGTAGTCGTTCCACATGTCGCGATGCAACTTCCACACGCCGTCCTCTTTCAGAAAGACGAGAATCTGCTTGCCGCGGTATTTGAGCTTGCCATCGTGGTCGTGGATCTCCGCATCCGACACCTCCGTCACGATCCGGTCGTTACCGTAGAACTCGTAGTTGCTGAACGATACGGTGGCGGGCTTGGATCCGGCATACCCCTTGGTGAAGTACCCGACGATCGCGCTGCTCCCCGTTACCTTGTCGCCTCCGGGCGGCAAGAGCGTGCCGTCGTGGGTGTAGAGGCGGCCGATCGCCTCGTAATCTCCTCGCGCAAAGGCATCCGCCCATCGCGCATTCTCGGCTTTGATGGCCGCTTCGGGCAGGCGTTGCGAACCACTGGCCGTCGCCGGCGCTGCAAACGCGAAAAAGGTGGCGCAGGCGGCAAGCGCCGCAGTGAAAATACGAGCATGTTGCATCGAGTGATGTCCGGGCATGACTTGAATTGAGAGGACTACGAAAATTGAAGGGTGAAGCAGGCAATGTCGGTTGCGGTATTCGTCGCAGTCTGTCGATGGGGGGCACATTGCCTGCCCGCGTTTCAACGAACGCCCGGTATGCGCGCGAGCCCCCTGGATGCACCAGGCAGTTCCTTGTCGACCATCGCGATGACTTCCGGCCGCGCATCTCTCGGATGGCCGGAGTGGAACGGCGGCGCGGGATCATACTCGATCACGAGCTGCGTGAATTCGGCGGCTTGTTGACCGCGCAGTTTCGCGGCCACGCGAAGTGCGAAGTCGATGCCCGCCGTCACGCCGCCGCCGCTCATGAAGCGGCCGTTGTCGTCTTCGACGAAGCGATCCGGCACGGGAATGGCGCCATATTCGGCCAGCTTGTTGACGAAGGCCCAATGGCAGGCGCTTCGCTTGCCCTTGAGAACGCCCGTCGCGGCCAGCACGAGCGATCCGTTGCAGACGGAGGTCACGTGCTTCGCGCTCTCTGCCAGGCGCCGGATCTGCGCTTGATACGCGGGTTGCATCGGCGCGGACAGATCGGACCCGCCGGGGACCAGGAGCACGTCCGTCTTGTCGATATCGGCCAGCCGCTCGGTCTTGCCGTACACGACGCCGAATTCGAGCGTCACGTTGCCGCCGTTGAGGCTCGCGTAGCGAACGTTCGTATTCGGTAACCGATGGAAGATCTCGCTGGGGCCGGCGAAGTCGAGCAGCGTCCCGCCGTCGTAATTGACGATCAGGATATTGAGCGGGTCATTCGGGGCAAGTGCTCCGTCGCTGCCGGTCTGTGCCAGCGCAGGGGTGGCCTGCCCAAGCAGGGCGCCGCCACCGAGGACGGCGCCGAGCGTGGCGATGCTGCCAAACTTGAGCACATCGCGGCGCGAACGACCGGCTCTGTTGAGTGGCTGTCCGGAAGTATTGTTTTCGCTACTGTCGGTCAAGATCATTTCTCCTTGCTCGTCGGCCCCGCTGCGAGCGCAACCAGGCTGGGCCGGATGGAATGACCGCCGCGACGAAACGCGTGGCGGACGTGAGATCAAGTGTGTGGATGAGCCGCGATGATACGCAGGGCTCGGGAATCGGGCGCCGCAGGCTAAAGCTGCGAGGCGCCGCCATCGACGACCAGTTCGGTGCCGACGACGTAAGAGGATTCGTCGCTGGCGAGATAGAGTGCGGCGCTGGCGATGTCCTCGGCCTTGCCCATGCGGCCCACCGGAATGGTTTCGGCGAACTCGGCCTTGCGGTCGCGAACCCATTCGTCCGGCATGCCCCATCTGGAGAGCAGCGGTGTGTCGATCGCGCCGGGTGCGATCGCGTTGAAGCGGATCTTCCGGTCGAGAAACTCGTACGACCAACTGCGGGCGAGCGATCGTACGGCGGCCTTTGCGGCTGCCGTCAACGAGATGCCATGCTTGCCGGTCTGCGCGACGAACGAGGTATTGAGAATGACCGACGAGCCCGCTCGCAATTGCGGCAGCACCGCCTGGAGCGTGAACACCACGCCCTTGACGTTGATGTCCATGATCTCGTCATAGAGTGCGTCGTCGATATCGTTGACCGCGGACGGGAACGCCCAGCCGGCGTTCGCGAACACGATATCCAGACCGCCGAACTTCTCGTTGACCTCAGTGGCAATCGCCCGCATGTCCTGGATCGAACGGACATCGCCTTTGAGAACGAGCGCATTTTCGCCAAGCTCGGCCTGCACGCGCTCGAACACCGCATCGTCGCGACCCGTCACAGCTACGCGGGCCCCTTCCGCGATGAACAGCTTCGCGGTGGCAAGACCGATGCCGCTGGTACCGCCAGTGATTAACGCCGACTTGTTTTTAAGCCTCATCTTCTGCTCCTTTCTACGTCGTGATGGATCGGGCCGAAAGCTCAAAACGCAATCGCGTTTTTTACCTTTCTCAGCTCGATCTTCCACACGAAGTATGGAACGCGAAGTGAATGGCTCAAAGGTCGTATAACCCTCAAAAAACGCCACTCGGATCAAACGGGTGACTCATGCATTCCGGCGTGAGGCGGTGGTATTGCATGGCCGTACACGTGCGGCTTCAGTCTTCGTTCTCGTACAGCAACCCATACCCGCCGCTCGTCCGCTTGATGCGTGCGAATCCGAGTTCGCCCAGATGCATGCCGGCGATCAACAACCCGTCCGAACTGACCTGATCGAGAAGGCGTGAGCGCGTGGCAACCGCCAGTGACGCGTCATGATCGAACGCAATCGATACGTCCGGCCGCTGAATCTGGATATGCGGGAAATGCACCACATCGCCCCACACAAGCAGGCCTTGATTGCGCGATTCAACGACATATCCGGTGTGTCCGTCGGTGTGTCCCGGCAGCGGCAGCGCGTCGATGCCGGGGAGCACTTGTCCGTCTTCGAACAGGCGAAGCCTGTCGGCATAGGCATCGAACACCTGACGCGCCTTCGCGAAGTTGCCGCGAGCCCGCTCGCTGGCGCGACTGAGGTTTCCGTCGTCCTGCCAGAACCTGACCTCTCGCTGATGAACAACCAGCTCCGCATTCGGAAACGCGACCTGTCCTGCCTCATTGACCAGCCCTCCGACGTGATCGGGATGCGCATGGGTCAGCAGGATGGTGTCGATCGCAGCGGGTTCGATACCGGCAAGCACCAGGTTCGTCCGGAGTCGGCCACCCCATTGCTTGAACCCGCCAGCCCCGCCATCGATGAGCACGGTGCGGCCCGCTCCGCGTACGACGTAGCAATTGATATGAACGACCGCTGGCTCTTTTTGTCCGGCATCACGCTGCATTTTTGATGCGTCATCCGAATCGATATTCGACAGGAAGTCGAGACTCGCCGTGAGATATCCGTCGCTGACGGCGGTAATCGTGACATCCCCGATTTGCTGAACCGGAAAGGTAAGCGTGGACATCGTGTTTCTCCGAATCGGCTAATTGCGAGCGTGAATGTTCGACGCGGTGTAACCAAAACACCGAATGCGCGCCGTCAGGCCCGTGCGGCGAACGATTGCGTGATCCAGCGCTTCCATGAATCGTTCCATGACCGCCGGTGTACGAGTCGGCCCGGCGCGATAGCGGATGTCCGCGAAGACGGGATGTCCATGCCCGTGCCGAACCGGCAGAAAAATGACGTGGACGTTCTCGAGCTTGGCCTCGAGCATATGCGTACAGAGCTCGACGCAATCGCGCGACAACTCGGCAAGGCTGTCATCAGCCGGCATCCGCGTCGCATCGATCGAGAAAGTGACGTTCGGCATCGCGGTCTACTCCTGGGCAATCGGAAGGGAGCGTGTGCTGGTCAGTTGCTCCGTCATCGGCGCATAAAGGTGCATGCCTTCCGGGCGCGCGCCGACAAGCCGCGCGCTGTTCCGCGGTACGACGGCGAGCCAACGGCGCTCCGGAAACTTCTCCAGCGCAACGGCCTGCATGGCCAGCGGTTCGAGGCCCAGCCGAATCAGCGAATCCGGCCCGCCGGCACTCAGGGCGAGGTGCTCACCTTCCTTTACCGCCGGCGCAAAGCCGATATCGCTGTAGAGATTCCGATGCCAGTCGGTGATGTGTTGCTGCCACTTCGCGAAATTGCCGCCGCCTTTCCGGCGATATTCGTCGCCGGTCAGGACATCGAGGCCGTCGATCGTGTGGATCGCCAGATAGACCGGGCAACCGCTCGTGATCGCCTTGAACCGCTGCGACGTGTGAAACCCCGTCACCGAGATCAGGGCGGGCAGCTTTTCAAGGCTGTAGAAGTCGTTCCATTCGGCTTCGCTGGCGAGGTCGGCGAAGCTGCATTCGACGGTGTAGATCATTGGATTGTCCTTTGGGCAGGATGCACATCCCTCAGAGAACGTCGGATGTTCAGTGCATGAACGTAATGCTAAGCTCGCCATTTCGCGCGATAAAACGAAATAAAGTCAGCCTTCAGTGACATTTGTTCAAGCTGACGGCGAACACACCCCGACCAACGAGACGCCCATGTCCCGCAAGATCCCAAGCAATTCCGCGCTCCAGGCGTTTGAAGCCGCGGCCCGACACGGCAGCTTTGCCCGCGCCGCCGAGGAACTGGCGCGGACGGAGGGCGCCGTCAGCCGTCAGATCGGCCGGCTGGAGGCGTTCCTGGGCGTTACCCTGTTCGAGCGGGTCGGCAATCGGGTACGGCTTGCGCCGAACGGTGCGCGATATGCGGTGCAGGTTCGCGAGATTCTGGATCGGCTCGAACGCGACAGCCTGTACCTGATGGGGCAGCCGATCGAAGGCGCGAGCATCGATATCGCCGCCATTCCAACCTTTGCCACCCGCTGGCTGATCCCCCGGCTGAAACACTTTCAAGACCGGCATCCGAACATCACGGTGCATATCGCCGAGCGGATGGAGCCGTTCCTGCTGGCCGGGAGCGGTTTCGACGCGGCCATTCATTTCGAGCATCCGGCATGGGCGGGGATGCATCTGCATCCGCTGCTGGAGGAGGTGCTGGTGCCCGTCTGCAGTCCGGCGCTGCTCGCCGGCGCCGGGGCGAATCCGTCGCTGGATGCACTGCCGCGTCTTCACAGGCGACAGAACCCGGACGCATGGCAGGCTTATGCGCAGGAGGCCGGCATCGCGCTGACCAATTCGGCGGTGGGCGCGCGCTTCGATCTCCATTCGATGCTGATCGAAGCGGCGCTGGCCGGCCTGGGTGTCGCGCTGGTGCCGCGCCTGTACATCGACGCGGAGCTCGAGCAGGGCCGGTTGGTCGCACCGTGGCCGGCCGGCACGGCGGTGACGAAAAACTTCTGCCTCGTCCTGCCCGAGCCGATCGAACTGGCCGAAGGGCCGTTGCAGGCCTTCGCGACGTGGATGCTGAATGAAGCGCGCGGATCGGCACCGCACGGCAGCGCCTGACACGCATCGACCAACCGTTCCTCCTGCGAAGGCGGTCTTGCCAGGCTGATGCGCCGGGCGCGGGCCGCGCTCGGGTACACTCGTGATCCCGTCACGCACGCGGCACCAGCATGGACAGTCAGCTTTGGATCATCTGCGGGCTTACCTTCGTCATCCATGTGATCGCGACACTGGCTTATGCCGTGCGGATCGCCGGCGTGCGCACGCGTCGCATCGCGTTGTCGTTTTCATTGTTCGGGATCATCGCGCTCGTGTCCCGAACGGCCAATTCGTTTCAGGGGCCGTTCATCGCGAAACGCGTTGAAATGGACATCGCGCAGCGGATGGGGAGCGGGTTGCTGACCGACTTCCGGTGGTTCCTGCTGTCCGCCACCGTGGCGACCATCGTCGGGACATTCCTGATCCCGACGTTCCAGCGTTATTTCAGTCGCGCCGTCGAACACTTCCAGGCGAACCGCTCGATTCCCCGCCTGGTGCTGCACGCGTGCAGTCGAGCGGGTATCAACTTTCTCCGCGTCGGGGCGCGACTGCCTTCGAGCCAGAACGTCACGCAACTGACCGCGAATACCGGCGTGTCGTGGGGCGTCATTGCGCTGAACGTTGCCGCGATGGCGATCTGGACCGTCGGTGTGTTCGCGTCGCTGTATGCGGGTTATCTGAAGCCCGACCTGAGAGTGACATGCGCGAACTTGTCGTCCGTCATCAACGGTTTCGCGACCGTCGTGCTGGCGGTCGTCATCGATCCGCAGGTTTCCGTGATGACCGACGACGTCATCGAAGGGCGGATCTCGGAGAACAGTTTTCGGCGGGCCATCACGACACTCGCGGGTGCGCGCGTGCTCGGCACGTTGTGTGCGCAGGCGGTGCTCGTTCCGGCCGCGCTCGTCATCGTGCGCGTGGCCGAGCTGATCTAGCGCGGTATCCGGACAACCGGGCAACCGGCCATCACTCCCGCGGACCATCGCCATGAAACCCGTTGCTGTCGTATTGCACGGCCCGACCAGTGCAGGGAAGGGCAGTCTGGCAAGGGCGCTCCAGCAGAGCTCGGACGTGCCGACGTTTCACGTGTCGCTCGACGCGTTCGTCGAAATGTCGCGCCGGCGTGACATGCGATCGGACGACGAACTGAACCAGGCGCTGAGGCTTCACCAGCTCAACCTGCAGTCGACGCTCGCGCGGATTGCGGCCAGCCATTTCGAGATCGTGCTGGACCTCGTGCTTCGGGATCTGTCCGCGCTCGACGAATGCATTGCCGCGCTGTCGCCGCGTCAGACCTTTGTCATCGGCGTTACGTGTCCGCTGGATATCCTCGAACAGCGCGAACGCGCGAGAGGGGATCGAGGCGAAGGCATGGCGCGATCCCAGTTCGGGCATCCCGCTTATTCGCGGCCGTACGCGCTGCGCATCGACACCTCGACCTGTACGCCGGAGGAAGGTGCGCGCCGCATTCGTGCCCACGTCGACGCGCAGCGCGAATGATCGTCACCGGATTTGAGCCGGACAGGCTGCGTTCTCCCTTGAACTCGCCGGCACTGAAGCTCATCGTCCATAGGGATTATGTCGTTTGCGCGCGACAGATCGTATTCTGCGAACAAGCGGAGAATTCCGGATGAAACCGATTCCCATGCTTTTGTGCCGATTGCCGTTTATTCGCGTTTCAAACGGAGTCGCGTGTTGACGGTGCGGCCTGGCGTGGCTTTGGCGGCCGAGCCGGCGGTTGCCGGGCCGTTGTGTCCAGACAGGGGATTCATGGATTGAATGCGCGCCGATTCAAAATATAAATTTTGGCAATACGCTGGCACGGGATATGCTTCGTAGGTCTTATCCAATCGGAACAGACGCCGGATATTCGTCAGGATAATCAGGCAAGAGCATGAACCGGTTTGCTCTGACAAGACAATCGATTAGAGGATGGATCGTTTGTGAAATCTGCGCGGTAGTGCCAAGCTGCGCGCGGAGCAAAGTCGTACACGGATTGAGTTGGGTGACTTGAAACGCAGGCCGTAACTCCTCGCGACGGCCACTACTGACAGTTCAGGATATGACATTACAGATTGGGGTCCCTCTGGAGACGGCCCACGAGGAGCGGCGCGTAGCGACCGTTCCCGACGTCGTCGAAAAGCTGATCAAGCTCGGGTTCTCGGTGGCCGTGCAAAGCGGTGCCGGCACCGGCGCGAACTTCAGCGATGACGACTACCGCACGGCCGGCGCCGAAGTCGTGCCGACGGCCGCCGATCTATGGGGCCGCAGCGATATCGTCCTCAAGGTGCGTCCGCCGAGCAGCGACGAAGTCGCGCTGATGCGCGAGGGCGGTGCGCTGATCGGCTTCGTCTGGCCGGCCCAGAATCCTGAACTGATGCAGCAGCTGGCCGCGAAGCGGGCCACGGTGCTGGCGATCGATTCGCTGCCGCGCACGCTGTCGCGCGCGCAGAAGATGGACGCCCTCACGTCGATGGCCGGCGTGAGCGGCTACCGCGCCGTCATCGAGGCGGCCCACGCATTCGGCCGCTACTTCAACGGGCAGATCACGGCCGCGGGCAAGGTGCCGCCGGCCAAGGTGTTCATCGCCGGCGCCGGCGTTGCCGGCCTCGCGGCGATCGGCACCGCTGCAGGCCTCGGCGCGATCGTGCGCGCCAACGACACGCGCGCCGAAGTGGCCGACCAGGTCAAGTCGCTGGGCGGCGAATTCGTCAAGGTCGACTACGAGGAAGAAGGCTCGGGCGGCGGCGGCTACGCGAAGGTGATGAGCGAAGGCTTCCAGCAGGCGCAGCGCGCGATGTACGCGCAGCAGGCCAAGGAGGCGGACATCATCATCACCACTGCGCTGATTCCCGGCAAACCGGCGCCGAAGCTGATCACGGCCGAGATGGTGCAGTCGATGAAGCCGGGCAGCGTGATCGTCGACATGGCCGGCGAGCAAGGCGGCAACTGCGAACTGACGGTGCCGGGCGAGGCCGTGGTGCGTCATGGCGTGACCATCGTCGGCTACACGGATCTCGCGTCGCGCCTGGCGCGTCAGTCGTCGACACTCTATGCGACCAACCTGCTGCGCGTGGTCGAGGAGCTGTGCAAGACCAAGGACGGCACGATCAACGTCGACTTCAACGACGACGCGATCCGCGGCCTCACGGTCATCAAGGAAGGCAACGTCACCTGGCCGCCGCCGCCGATCCAGCAGCCGGTCGTCGCAGCGAAGCCTGCGGCAGCGCCGGTCGCGGCAGCCGCGTCGAAGGGCCATGGCCACGGCAGCGGCGCGCCGATGTCGGCGAAGTCGCTCGCGATCGTGTTCGCCGTCGGCGCACTGGCGTTCCTGCTGGTCGGCCAGTTCGCGCCGGCCACGTTCCTGGCGCACTTCACGGTGTTCGTGCTCGCTTGCTTCATCGGCTACATGGTGATCTGGAACGTCACGCCGTCGCTGCATACGCCGCTGATGAGCGTGACCAACGCGATCTCGTCGATCATCGCGATCGGCGCGCTGGTGCAGGTCGCGCCGCCGTTGGGCGAGGCCGCGGCCGAGGGCCGTCCTTCGGGGCTGATCCTGGGCCTGGCGGTGGGCGCGCTGACGCTCACGGCCGTCAACATGTTCGGCGGCTTCGCGGTGACGCGCCGCATGCTGGCGATGTTCCGCAAGTAAGGAGACGACCACAATGACTTCCAATCTGACTACCGTCTCCTATATCGGCGCGGCCATCCTGTTCATCCTCAGCCTCGGCGGGCTGGCCAACCCCGAGACCGCCCGGCGCGGCAACCTGCTCGGCATGATCGGCATGCTGATCGCCGTGCTCGCGACCGTGCTCGGCCCGCGCGTGTCGGTCGAGGGCATTCCGTACATCGTGGCGGCACTGGTCGTCGGCGGCGCGGTTGGCCTCTACGCCGCGAAGAAAGTGCAGATGACGCAGATGCCCGAGCTGGTTGCGCTGATGCACAGCCTGGTCGGCCTGGCGGCGTGCCTGGTGGGCTTCGCGAGCTACATCGATACGTCGGTGCAGTTCACGGGGGCCGAGCACGCGATCCACGAAGTGGAAATTTACGTCGGCATCCTGATCGGTGCGGTGACCTTCGCGGGCTCGGTGATCGCATTCGGCAAGCTCTCGGGCAAGATCGGCGGCAAGCCGCTGCTGTTGCCGGCACGGCACTGGCTGAACCTGGCCGCGCTGGTGATCGTGATCGTGTTCGGCCGCGCGTTCCTGCATGCGGAGACGATCCAGGACGGCATGACGCCGCTGATCGTGATGACGGTGGTGTCGTTGCTGTTCGGCGTGCACATGGTGATGGCGATCGGCGGCGCGGACATGCCCGTCGTGGTGTCGATGCTCAACAGCTACTCGGGGTGGGCGGCGGCCGCTACCGGCTTCATGCTCGGCAACGACCTGCTGATCGTGATCGGTGCGCTGGTGGGCTCGTCGGGCGCGATCCTGTCGTACATCATGTGCCGCGCGATGAACCGCAACTTCATCAGCGTGATTGCCGGCGGCTTCGGCACCGGCAGCGGTACGCCGGCGGCGGCGGGCGGCAGTGCGCAGCCGGCCGGCGAAGTGGTGGCGGTGAGCGCGCTGGAGACGGCCGAGCTGCTGCGCGATGCGAAGAGCGTGATCATCGTGCCGGGGTACGGGATGGCCGTCGCGCAAGCGCAGCACACCGTGCATGAACTCACGAAGGTGCTGCGCGAGAAGGGCGTCGACGTGCGTTTCGCCATCCACCCGGTGGCCGGCCGCATGCCGGGGCACATGAACGTGCTGCTCGCCGAGGCGAAGGTGCCTTACGACATCGTGATGGAGATGGACGAGATCAACGGCGACTTCCCCGAAGCCGACGTGTCGATGGTGATCGGTGCGAACGACATCGTGAACCCGGCGGCGCAGGAAGACCCGGGCAGCCCGATCGCCGGCATGCCGGTGCTCGAGGTGTGGAAGGCCAAGACCTCGATCGTGATGAAGCGCAGCATGGCGTCCGGCTATGCGGGTGTCGACAATCCGCTGTTCTACAAGGACAACAACCGGATGCTGTTCGGCGACGCGAAGAAGATGCTGGACGAGGTCTTTGGCGCGTTGAAGGCCTGACGGAGGGCATGGCCGGGCGCGTGCACGGGTCGAACGATAACCGGCTGGGGTGTTGGACAGTCGGTTGATCGGGACCCGGCGCGCCGGCCGTGCACATCGCGAAGGTCACGGAAGTGCGGGGCGGGATGGGACGTTTCGCACTTCGTTTCTTTCGGCAAAAGACAGCGATCGATTGTCGGTGCGCAGATCGACGATCAACGCGAATGAGGCCGTTGGAGCGGGCGGTTGCCGCACCATTGGCGTGAGGCTTGCAGAAGTTTCGCCGGTTGCCGAGTGGCTTTGGTCGGCCGCTGTCCTGCGCCAAAAGCGCGGTCGAGATTGTCCGCACGAACACGTAGTAGACAAGCGGGCCTTGCCGGCCGCCGATATCGCACCCGCCGCTCGAACGGCGCCGGTGCGTTTCCTCCTTCTCCCTCCGTACAGCAGCGACGCCGGCCCCTTCCAGTGACTGCGTCCGCGACGATACCGTCTATCCGGTGAATCCAAGGTCCGCAAAACGGGTGACCTTTGCGTCGCAGGCGTTCGCCAGCGCCGGATCGTGACTCGAAAAGATGACGACACGGTCTGCAGCCAATGTCTTGAACAGATCGATCAGCACCGCACGCGACGCGGCATCGAGCCCGCTGTCCGGTTCGTCGGCGATCACGACGGCGGGCGAGCCGAGCGTCGTCGCCGTCAGGAACAGTTTCTTGCGCGTGCCGAACGACATCTGCTCGAAGCGCTTCTCCAGATGCGGCGCAAGCCCGAATCGTTCGGCCAGCTCGAGCGTGCGCGTATCGACGACGGCATGCCTGGCGGCCGCCGCGAGATCGAGAAACTCACGCCCGGTCTGGAGCGGATACGCGAGGCAATCGTCGGGCACGTACGCCAGCGCGGATTTCGCATCGTGTGGCGCGGTACGCAGCGAATGGCCGCCGATCCACACCTCGCCTTCGTCCGCGTCGATCGTGCCGGCGAGAATCGCGAGCAACGTCGATTTGCCGCTGCCGGTTTCGTCGTATAGCGCCACGCATCCGGCGCCGGATGCGTAGTTGAGTCCCTTGAAGATGACGCGCTTGTCGTAGCGCTTGCCGAGATTGTCGAAGCGGAGCATGGATCGGTAGATCAAACGAAAATTTGCCAGGTGAGCGCGGCCCGGATTACGGAAAGCAGCAGGCCCGGCGACACGGATTGTCGGGACGCGTAGCGTTGCGACAGATAGTGTAATGCGACAAGCGGTGCGCCCGCGCACATGAAGATACGCTCGAAAGTCGCGGCGCACGCGTCATACAGCTCGAGTATGCTGGATGAATGCCGGCCGGATGACCGACCCGGACGGCAAAACTGCACACAATCACAGCGATTGCATCGCAACCACCGGCCACACCGGGCCGATTTCAACGCTGGAACAGGGACTCGACATGGCAGAACTGGACAACGCGCTGTACGAACGGATCGGCGCGCTGAGCGACGCGGGCGATGCATTGATGGAAGACGGCGACTACGAAGGCGCACTGGCGAAATTCTGGGCGGGATTCGACCTGCTTCCCGAACCCAAGACCAATTGGGAAGCCGGAACCTGGCTGATGGCCGCCATCGGTGACGTGAATTTCCATCAAGAGGACTACGCGGCCGGACGCGACAATCTCGCCCAGTCGATGCATTTCCCCAACGCGATCGGCAACCCGTTCCTGCATTTGCGGCTCGGTCAGTGCCAGTTCGAACTGGGCAATCTCGACCGTGCGGCCGACGAGCTGATGCGCGCCTATGCGAGCGGCGGGCCGGAGCTGTTCGAGGACGAGGACGGCAAGTACCTGCGCTTCCTGGCCACGCGGGCCGAAGGCATCGAGACGCCCTGAAGCGCGTTGTTCGTGTCGCCCGTTCGCCCGCCGGCCGCCAGCCGGCGTTGCGAGTGGGCTTCGACACCTGCGCCGAGAGGCCGGGCGTTTATCCGCAAGCGCGCAACCTGCCCATGAACCTGACCTTTCCCGTCGCCACCCGATCCGACGCCGACACGCTGGTTGCCATCCGCATCGCCGCGATGCGCGACAGCCTAGAGCGCATCGGCCGCTTCGATCCGCAGCGTGCGCGCGACCGGTTTCTCGCGTCGTTCGACCCGGCGCTATGCCGCCTGATCGAAGTCGATGGCGTGAACGCGGGCTTCTTCGTGATCCGGCCGCAGGAAGATCACTGGTTGCTCGACCATCTGTACATCGTGCCCGAGCACCAGGGAAAGGGGATCGGCGCGGCCGTGCTGCACCGGATCTTTGCCGACGCAGACGCGCAGCGCGTGCCCGTTCGCGTCGGCGCGCTGCGCGGCAGCGATTCGAACCGCTTCTATGCCCGGCACGGCTTCGTGCAGGCCGATGAAGCGGAGTGGGACATCTACTACGTACGCGCACCGGGTTCGGCGACGGTGTAGATCGCATCCGCGGTGCGATTCCGGCGAGCGCATCAGCGTTTTCCCGGATACGGAATGCGCGGCGCATGCCGATGATGCAGAGAGAATATAAATACATGATCCGAGGCCATCATGACCACATCTGCAACAAACGGACTGAATGCGGTATCGCCTGAAACGACCGGGGCGGGAGCGACATCCGACGATGCGGGTGGCGTACCGTCGATCCTGCTGGTCGACGACGAGCCGAGTGTGCTGTCGGCGCTCAGGCGCGTGTTCCGGCCCGCCGGCTACGAGATCCTGACCGCGGAAAGCGGCGAGGCGGCTCTCGAGATCCTGACGTCGACGGAAGTCGACCTGATCGTGTCCGACATGCGGATGCCGGGCATGAGCGGCGCGGAGTTCCTGGCCCGCGCACGGTCGCTCTACCCGGACACGATGCGCATCCTGCTGACCGGCTATGCGGAAATCGCGTCGGTCGTGCAGGCCGTCAACGACGGCGGCGTCTATCGCTACCTGAACAAGCCGTGGGACGATCACGACCTGCTGCTGACCATCGAACACGCGCTGGAGCAGCGGCGCCTGCGGCGCGAGGCGGCCCGGCTGGCCGCGCTGACGGAGGCGCAGAACGAAGCGCTGCGCCGTTTCAACACGGAACTCGAAACGCAGGTGCGCGCCCGCACGGAGGAACTCGGCCAGACCGTGATGTTCCTCGAAGCCGCACAACGCGACCTGAAAAGCAGTTTCACCGCGATGGTCCAGGTCTGCGCGAGCATGATCGAGCTGCGCTGCGGGTCGGCCAGCGGGCATGCGATGCGGGTCGGCGAGATTGCGCGGCGGCTCGCGCTGGCCTCCGGGATGAGCGAGCTGCATGCGCAGGACGTCTATTTCGCGGGGCTGCTGCATGGCATCGGCAAGCTGTCGCTGCCGGACGAATTGCTGCACAAGCCGCTCACGAAGATGACGGCGGAAGAGCACGGGTTGTTCCTGCAGCATCCGCTGCGCGCGCAGATGGTGCTGACGCCGGTCGCGCAACTGCACAAGGTCGCGTCGATCGTGCTGCACCAGTACGAGCGCTTCAACGGACGCGGCACGCCGGACGGCCTGGCGGGCGATTCGATCCCGCTCGGTTCGCGAATCCTGGCGATCGCGCGCGATTTCGAGGGGCTGCGCAACGGCGATATCGGTGTGCCGCATTCGGTCGAGCAGGCGCTCGACGCGATGCGCTCGCAGGCCGGCGTGCGCTACGACCTGAAGATCGTCGACGGCCTGATCGAACTGATGCGGGACCCGGCGAGTCTCGGCATCGCGGCGTCCGTCGCGGAGATCAAGTCCGCGCAGCTGCGCGAAGGCATGCAGCTCGCCGACGATCTGCGCACGCATCGCGGCGTGCTGCTGATGACCAAGGGAAGCGTGATGTCGGCGCACCAGATCGAGCTCGTGCGCCGCTTCGAGACGCGCGAGGGGACGTCGTTCGACATCCTCGTGCTGGCCGGCCAGGCGGCGGCGAAGCAGGCGCAGGGCGCGCCGAATGCGGGCGCGGCGCCGGCCTGAGCCCGGACGCGCGGCCTGATGGCCGCGGTGCGCGACTTCGTGCCGCGGCAACGCACTCACCTCGATTCGGGCGCTCGATCATGTACGGCACCTACAATCTCCCGCTCGTCCTGCTGTCGCTCGCGATCGCGACGCTGGCCTCCTATACGACGCTCGACCTGGCCGCCTTCATTTCGCTGCTCGACAACCCGAAGCTCAAGCGTGCGTGGCTGGGCGGCGGCGCGGTGGCAATGGGTACCGGCATATGGTCGATGCATTTCGTCGGCATGCTCGCGTTTTCGCTGCCGATTCCGCTCGGCTACGCATTGCCGGATACGGGCGCGTCGCTGGCGATTGCCGTGCTCGTGTCGTACTTCGCACTGACGGTCGTCACGCGCGCGCGGCTGGGCTGGCGGCGGCTGCTCGTGGGCGGCGCGCTGATGGGCGGCGGGATCGCCGGCATGCATTACGCGGGGATGGCCGCGATGCGCATGCAGCCCGGCATCCGCTACGATGCCGCGCTGTTCGCCGCGTCGATCGGCATCGCGGTGATCGCGTCGACTGCCGCGTTGTGGATCGCACAGGCACTGCGCGCGCAGCAGGCGCGCCATGCGACCGCTCAGCGGATCGGCGCGGCTGTCGTCATGGGGATCGGCATTACCGGCATGCACTACACGGCGATGGCGGCCGCGCATTTCGCGGCGGGCGCGCGGTGCGGGGCCGCGAACGGGGTCGACACGCCATGGCTCGCGACGACCGTCACGCTGTTCACGACGGGCACCCTGGTCGTCACGCTGCTGCTGAGCCGATTCGATGCGCGCACAACTTTCCTGCGCGGGATGACCGATACGCTCGAGCGGCTCGTGCGCTTGCGTACCGTCGAACTGGAACGCGCGCTGCACCGTTACGAACAGACGACGGCGATGCTGCAGCGGACGCGCGAGAACATGGCGACCGAGATCGACGAACGCAAGGTGGCGCAGGCGCGGCTCGAACAGGAGAAGGAGGAGCAGCGGCGCCTGCTGCATGCGCTCGAGGAAACCCATGTGCAGTTGCTGCAGTCGGAAAAGCTCGCGTCGATCGGCCAGCTCGCGGCCGGTGTCGCGCACGAGATCAACAATCCGATCGGCTTCGTCAGTGCGAACCTCAATACGTTGAAGACGTGGGTGCGGAGTCTGCTCGACGTGATCGATGCGCATGAAGCCGCGCTGCCGCAGCTCGACCCGGCCGCGCGCGATGCGCTGGCGGAGACGGGCCGCGCAGCGGATCTGGACTACGTGCGCGGCGAGATCGAGACGCTGATCGACGAATCGATCGACGGCGCGCTGCGCGTGCGGCGCATCGTGCAGGACCTGCGCGATTTCTCGCGGCCGGCCAGCGACGAGTGGAGCGTGGTCGATCTGCGCGCGGGCCTGGAAAGCACGCTCAACGTCGTCCACAACGAACTCAAGTACAAGGCCGAAATCGTGCGCGATTACGGTGACGTGCCGCAGGTCGAATGCCTGCCGTCGCAGTTGAACCAGGTCTTCATGAACCTGCTGGTGAACGCGGCGCATGCGATTCCCGAGCGCGGCGTGATCACGATCCGCACGTCGAGCGATGGCGAGCAGGTGTCGATCGCGATCAGCGACACCGGAACGGGCATGACGCCCGACGTCGTCCGGCGGATCTTCGATCCGTTCTTCACGACGAAGCCGGTCGGGCAGGGCACGGGGCTGGGCTTGTCGGTGTCGCACGGCATCGTCAAGCGCCATCGCGGCACCATCGACGTGACGAGCGAGCCGGGGCGCGGCACGACGTTCTGCGTCCGGATACCGATCCGGCGGGCCGGCGATCGCGCGAACGCGGCCGAGCTGGCGCAACGGGCGTGATCGCGTGACGGCGTCGCGCGCCACGGGCCGGCGCGGTTTTCGCCGGTCATGGCAGTCGCTTGCGGCGTTGGCGACGAAAGAAATGCCAGAACATCGCGGTGGCGTCCGGCCCCGTGGCGGAATGAAACGGCTCGCGCGGGTCGCCGCCGCTCCATGCATGCGGCAGCCGGCGGACGATGCAGACCCTGACGACGAGACGCCCGGCCTTGAGATAGTCGATGCAGTCGGCGTCGTCGCGTGCATGGATGCGTTGCTCGCCGACGCGGATCGCGCCGTGTTCGTCGACGAGCCGGTTGAGCCGCGCGAACGCGATGCCGAGTTGCGTCGCGTTCCGGTCGGTGACGACCGTATCGAGTGCGCCGTGCATGACGAGCGCCGGCATGCCGGGATAGGACGTGACATCGACGCAGGCATCGACCGCGCGTATCGGGTCGTCGCGCAGGCCCCGACGCATCAGGTTCATCGCCGCCAACGCCGACGACGGCGGGGCGATGGCCGGGCCGGAGTGCAGTCCGACGGCCGCAAAGCGATCGGGATACCGTATGGCCAGCGTTGCGGCGAGCCCGGCGCCGGCGGACATGCCGGCCAGGTAGATCCGGTCGCGGTCGAAGCCGTGCTGTCGCACGATTGCGTCGACCAGCGACGCAACGGCCGCGGCTTCGGACTGCGTCGCATCGCCATGCCAGTGCCAGCAGCGGTGCGCATGAGCCGCCTTGGCTTGCTCGGGAAACAGCACGGCGAACCCCGACCGCTCGGCGAGACGGCACATGCGCGTGCCCGCGGCGAACGATTCCGCGCTTTGCTTGCAGCCGTGCAGCATGACGACAACCGGCATGCCGGCCGTCGTCGCCGGCGCGGCGGGGAGATACAGCGCGTACGCAAGATGGTTCACGTAGCGGCCGGCACTCGGGCCGGCGGAATGAAACGACCGGAGCCACGTGCCGGGCGCCTCGTCCGTCCGTGCGCGGGCGGGAGGCGCGGTGCCCGTGCGTCTGGCGGTACGGGCGGTGACGGCCGGCTTGGTCGCCCGTTTGGCGGCCGGTCGCGGCTTGCTCGTGCGCTTCGTCGGGCGCGCGCCGGTTGCGACGGAGAGCAGTTCGAGATGCCGCAACCAGAGGCTGGTTTTTTTCCTGGGCATGTGCAGTCTCTTGCCGGCGGCCGACCGTGGCTGGAAGAGGCGGCCGAATCCGCCGTCGAGTGGACAATCGAAATGGGGCGTGGCGCAAGGTTCGTGCTGCCGGCCGCGTGCGCATCGGAACCCGTCGGCCGATCGAATGCAACGGCAAGCCGGGGCCTGCGCAACGGCGGCGATTCGACGCTGCCATCGACGATATTCACCGCCCGATGTGACGCCCGTGCGAATCGAAATCTGCTTCGACCCTGTCGCGCGCGGGGCTAGCGCCGATCCAGCAGCGTATCGCTCAGTACGCTGAACGCCGCGCCCGGCAGCTCGTGCAGATGCTCGACCACGCTGCTGACCGGATAGAACGTTTCGACCGAATCGTCGAGGATCCCGACGCCGATCAGTTCGACGCGCCGCTCGCGCAGCGCATCGACGCGGGCGCGCAGGTCGGTGCGCAGGATCGCCGGGTTGCCGTCGCCGGTTGCCGGATAGCCGTCCGACAGCACCATCAGGATTCGCCGCCGCGCCCGCTTCGCCAGCAGCCGCTCGGCGGCCCAGCTCAACGCCTCGCCGTCGGGATTCTCGTGGCCGCATTCGATGCAGGCGAGGCCGCTCGGGTGGTCGGAATCGAATCGCTTGTAGACGCGCAGGTCGAGCCGTTCGACGAACCGGTTGTAGCCGAACGTATCGCGGCCGGCGTCGATCCAGCGCTGGTAGTGCGCGCGCATCGCGGCATCCTCGACGGAGCTGTAGCCGAGCACTTCGCACGCGAAGCCGAGCTGCGTCAGCGCATCGCACAGCGCCGCCGCGCACAGCCTGGCGAGCTCGATCTTCTTGCCGGCCATCGATCCGCTGCAATCGATCAGCAGGCTGACGGCCGCGTCGCGCCCGGGGGCGGCACGCCGGACGCGGAATGGCGTGCGATAGCCGGGCGCGGTGACGAGGCGCGCGAGCGCCATCCGGTCGAGCTCGCCGCGTTCCTGTTCGCGTTTCCAGCGCGTCTGCTCGTCCACTTTCAACGCGCGTTCGAGTTTCAGCTTGAGCGGCTCGGTCTGCGCGCGGGCCGCGCTTCGCAGGCGGTGCCAGCGCGCCGCTTCGCCCTTGCCGGTGAAGTCCGTCACCGTGTCGAACGCGGTGGTCAGCGGGATCGACAGCGGCGGCCGGTTGTCCGCGGACAGGCGGATCGTGCCGGGCATTGCCTCGCCCGGCGTCGGCGCTTCGGTCGACGATTCGGTGTTGGCGATCGCACCGGCGCCCGATTCGGCCGAAACCGGCGCACGCGAGTCGTCCGGCGCGCCCTGTCCGTCCGATTCGAATTCGGCGGCGATGCTGTCGCTGTCGAGCGTGCTGCCCGGATCGGCCGTGAACATCATGTTGTTCGCACCGGCCGATGCCAGCGCGCGCACGCGTGCGACGATCCGCTGCGCGGCGCGGATGCTGTCGGCCGTCGATGTCGCGGCGCGCGCTTCGTCGACGAGATCGTCCGATGCGACGAGCGTCGCGTCGAGCGACGGCACGCGCTCGACGGCGGACGGCGGTTCGTCCCACAGCGTACGTTCGATGCGCCACACCAGCCGGTCGCGCCATGCCATTCGCGGCCACCGGTGGAGCGTGTCGGCGGCCGTCGCCGCGCGCATCCGCCGCAGGAACGTCATCGCGCCGGGATAGATCGCAGCCAGGCGGCCGGCCGCGCGCCGGTCGTCGATCGCCTGCGCAATGGCCCGCACTGCGGGCGACGCCAGCGCGGCGATGTCATCGATCGCACCGAAGCGGGCGCGCGCGGCGTAGAGGT